>SKHR01000238.1 GCA_007116865.1 Marinospirillum sp.
ATTCAGGACTATGGTCGCGGTATCGTGGTGGGTGAACAGTCCTTTGGCAAGGGCACCGTACAAACCATTGTCGATCTCAGCCACGGCCAGCTGAAAATCACCCGCGCCAAGTTTTATCGGGTTTCCGGTGACAGCACACAGCACCGTGGCATCATCCCAGACATCGCTTTTCCGGCGCTGTTTGATCCCGAACGTATCGGTGAAAGTGCCTCTCCTACTGCGCTGCCTTGGGACCAGGTAAAAGCCGTGCTTCCGCCCAGAGGACAGCTGGTAGAAGAAACGCTGGAGCGTCTGCGCAACCGCCATCAACAGCGAGCTGAAACGGATGCGGATTTTCGTTACCTGACGGACTACTCAGCCTGGTTGCATCGCCACGACGGCTCCCCCACCATCAGCCTGAACCTGAGTCAGCGCGAACAGGACCGTGAAGAAGAGCGCCAGACCCGTTTAGCGATGGAAAATCAACGTCGTGAGCGCCTCGGGCTGGAGCCTCTGACCGAACTGGAAGAAGAGCCGGCTGTTCATACTTCAGGCCGCGCTGAACCTACGCCGCTGGACATGGCTATTTTACGTGAAGCTGGACACATCCTCATCGACTTTGATCAGCAACTGACCAGCCGTCGTTAAACCGAGGGCTTCACCTTCTGGGATTCGCAGGCATCCGCTGGCAGAATCCCAGAGGTGCTGGGCTGCTTGCGCATCAACAGAAAGACACTTTCAATCACCCCATCGGCCCGAGTTTCTGCGCAGAGCTTTTCCACCTCAAAATTGGCCGCATACAGGTCCATCACCTCTTCATCACTGACATTAAACGGCGGTGGATTTCTTTCTTCCAATGCCTGGCGGGTGATCAACAGCATGCGCCCGGCCGGCTTGATCCACTGCGCCATGAACAGGGCATAGTTCTGGCGCATGGCCGGAGGCAGGGCGATCAGTGCGGCTCGATCATAGACCGCATCAACTGAGCGCAAAATATCCAGGGTCAAATGGAACACATCACCCGCCACAAACAACATGCGCCCCTGATAAGCCAGACGCATACCGGCAGACTCAGAGTAACGCACTGGCTCAGGCCGACTGGCGATAAAGCTCTCTTGAGCACGGGTAGAGAAATCAACTCCGATCACTCCATGACCTTCGGATAACAGCCAGTGCATGTCCATGCTTTTGCCACATAAAGGCACCAGCACTCGTGCATCAGGGGTGAGCTGCATTCGACTCCAAAAGCGTTGCAGATGACGATTGACTTCTGTCTGATGAAAGCCCAGCTCATCCTGGCGCCAGACTTCTTCCCAATAAGCACGATCCATAGTTGATTCTCTTCGTTGTCGCGTTTCTGGCTCTTGGCCCCTGAAGGGAAGTATAATACCAGCCTTTTTAACCTAGGATGTTCTCGGAGTCAGCAAACCCTTATGTCTCAGGCAGCGAATCAAACCGCCCCTAAAAAGCTCTACATCAAAACCCACGGCTGTCAGATGAATGAGTATGACTCAGCTCGTATGGCCGATCTTTTGGGCGTATCGCATCAGCTGGAGCTGACAGACGATGAAGCCGAAGCCGATGTGATCCTGCTGAACACCTGCTCCATCCGCGAAAAGGCGCAGGAAAAAGTGTTTCACCAACTGGGGCGCTGGAAGCACCTTAAAGCCGCCAAACCCGAATTGCTGATCGGTGTCGGCGGCTGCGTGGCCAGTCAGGAAGGGGACAAACTACGCCAGCGTGCCCCTTTTGTGGATCTGGTTTTTGGCCCTCAAACCCTGCACCGAGTGCCGGAAATGATTGATGCCACCCGCACCCAGCAGATCCCAATGGTGGATGTGACCTTTCCGGAAATTGAAAAGTTCGACCGCCTGCCTGCCCCACAGGTGGAGGGCGTCAGTGCCTTTGTCTCGGTGATGGAAGGCTGTTCAAAATACTGCACCTTCTGTGTGGTGCCCTACACCCGGGGAGAAGAAGTCTCCCGCCCCTTTGAGGCGGTGATGCTGGAAGTCCAACAACTGGCCGATCAGGGCGTCCGGGAAATCAACCTGCTGGGCCAAAACGTCAATGCCTATCGTGGGTTAAATCAACAGGGTGATGAAATTGATCTGGCCGAACTCATCACCTGGGTTGCTCGGGTTGAGGGCATTGACCGGATACGCTTCACCACCTCTCATCCAGTCGAGTTTTCAGATCGCCTGATTGAGGTTTACAACCAGGTACCCGAGCTGGTCAGTCACCTGCACTTGCCGGTACAAAGCGGCTCAGACACTATTCTCAGCGCAATGAAACGTGGACATGACCGTCAGAGTTACATCGACAAACTGCTGCGAATTCGACAAAACCGACCCGACATCAGCTTTTCTTCTGATTTTATCATTGGCTTTCCCGGTGAGACGGAAGCAGACTTTGAGCAAACGCTGGATCTGATTCGCACCATCGGGTTCGATGTTTCCTTCTCGTTTGTCTATAGCGCCCGCCCCGGCACACCCGCAGCAGAGCTGCCCGATGACACCCCCGAGGCGGTGAAAAAAGCACGTTTACAAACCCTGCAAACCCTGATCAATCAACAGGCACAACAGATCAGTCGGCGCATGGTTGGCACGCGCCAGCGCATTCTGGTGACCGGCCTGGGTGCCAAGGACCCAGGGCAGTTTTGTGGCCGCACCGAAAACAACCGGGTCGTCAATGTCAGCTGCGACCATCCGACGGCTTACATTGGTCAGTTTGTTGATGTCATTATTGAAGCTGCCTACCCCAACTCTTTGCTGGGTCGCCTGGCCGAAACCGACTGAGGAATACTGCTTTTGAATCCATCCGTTGTTGAAGAACCCGATCATGTGATCCAGTTGACCCTGCACCCCTTGGACAGTCAACGCCTTGCCAATCTCTGCGGCCTGCATGACGAACATCTGAAACTCATCGAGAAACGCCTTGGGGTGCAACTGAAAAATCGCGGCCACGCCTTTCAGGTCGCGGGGGAAGCCCGACGCGCCCAGGTTGCCGCCAGCCTGGTGGAACAGCTCTATAAAGACACCCAGCATGAAACCCTGTCGCCTGAACATGTGCATCTGCACTTGCAAGAGGCCGGACTTGAGGCTCTTGAAGCCAAGGGAGTGAGTGATACCGCGCCGGCGCTTCTCAGCCTGAAAACACCGAAAATCAACGTCAAGGCACGTGGCCAGAATCAGCAGCAGTATGTGCAGTCGATTCGCTCTCAGGACATCAATTTCGGCATCGGCCCTGCTGGAACCGGCAAAACCTATCTGGCGGTCGCCTGCGCCGTTGAAGCCCTGATGAAGGACGAAGTGCGCCGGATTCTATTGGTTCGCCCAGCGGTTGAGGCCGGTGAAAAGCTGGGATTCCTGCCCGGCGATCTGGCGCAAAAAATCGATCCCTATCTGCGCCCCTTATATGACGCCCTCTATGAAATGCTCGGTTTTGAGCAGGTCGGCAAAATGATCGAAAAAAACGTGATCGAGATTGCTCCACTGGCATTCATGCGTGGACGCACATTGAACAATGCCTTTGTGATTCTGGATGAAAGCCAGAACACCACCCGAGAACAGATGAAGATGTTTTTGACGCGCATCGGTTTTGGAACCACAGCAGTGATCACCGGCGATATTACTCAGATCGACCTGCCCAGAGGCACTCACTCTGGTCTCACGCACGTGCTCGAAGTGTTGAACGATATTCCCGGCATCGGCATCACCCGCTTTGCCAATAAAGATGTGGTGCGCCATCCACTGGTACAGCGTATCGTGGAAGCCTATGACATCGCTGAAGCAAAGGACAAACCCGATCATGGCCGCGACTGAGTTTTTTCTGGATCTGCAAACAGCAACTCAGCAGGCAGATTGCCCCAGCCAGGCGGTGTTCACCACCTGGGCTCAGTTGGCACTCCAACAAACCGAACCCTCACTAGGGGCAGAGGTCACCCTGCGTTTAGTCGATGAGGCTGAAAGCCAGGCACTCAATGCCACCTATCGGGGCAAAAACAAGCCCACCAACATTCTGTCTTTTCCCTGTGATGCCCCCATTGATTTCGCGGCCGAAGGTGAGTTAACTTTACTCGGCGACTTGATCATCTGTGCACCGCTGGTTGTGGCTGAAGCTCAAGCACAAAACAAACCCGCATTGCATCATTGGGCACACCTGGTCATTCATGGCATGCTGCATTTGCAGGGTTATGACCATGAAACGCCGGAGCAGGCCAGTTGCATGGAAACCCTGGAAATCCAACTGCTAAGTCAGCTGGGCATTCCAGACCCTTATACCGCCACCACTGAGCAGGCTGATTCACAAACGCCATGAACGAAGACCGATCGACCCGGGGGCAGCCCCAAAAAAGCTGGTTGGACAAACTTCTCTCTGCATTCAACTCTGAGCCACGCAACCAGCAGGAGCTGATGGCTTTTCTGCAGGATGCCTGTGCCCGACAGATTCTCGACTATGAGGCACTCACGGTCATCGAAGGGGCCTTGCATCTGACCGACATGCAGGTCGGGCAAGTCATGATCCCGCGCTCTCATATGGTGGTGGTCAAGATCAATCAGCATCCCCGAGATTTTCTGCCCACCCTGATTGAATCCGCTCACTCACGTTTCCCGGTGATCGGCGAAAGCACCGATGAAGTGCTGGGCATTCTTCTGGCCAAAGACCTGCTGCCACTGATCACCGATCAGGCGGCGATGGAGGCTTTTGATCTACAAAAAGCCCTTCGCCCTGTCACCTTTGTGCCTGAATACAAACGCCTTTACTCCATGCTGCGCGAGTTTCGCGAGACCCACAACCACATGGCGATCGTGGTGGATGAATATGGCGGGATTGCCGGGCTCGTCACCATTGAAGATGTGCTGGAAGAAATTGTTGGTGACATTGAAGACGAACATGATGTCGAGGAAGAATCGGATATCCGTCCGATTCAGGCTGGTTTATGGCAGGTCAAAGCCCTGACGCCTGTGGAAGACTTCAATGCCGTCTTCGACTCGGATTTCAGTGATGTCGAGTTTGATACGATCGGCGGCATCCTGATGCAGAAATTCGGTCATCTGCCGCGCCGAGGGGAACAGACCGTTCTTTGTGGTCTGGAATTCACCGTGATCAATGCAGACAACCGGCGCATCCGGTTAGTCCAGGTCCGGCGTTTATCCCAGGATGAAATTGCCGATCTTCCATCTGAGGAAGGCTGAATGGGCTTTCCGAAGCCGGGATTAAAAACCGGCCACGCGCTGGCATTGTGTGCTGGCGCCCTGCTCACCCTGGCGTTTGCGCCTTTTGGATTCTGGCCGCTGACCCTGTTGCTACCACTGCTGCTCTGGTGGCTGCTGATCGGCCAGAGTTTCACTCAAAGCCTGATCCGTGGCTGGCTGTTTGGCCTCGGTTTTTTTGGCACTGGGGTTTCCTGGGTCTATGTCAGCATCCACGTCCATAGCGCCACCCCCGCGCCCATCGCCGTGATCATGACCCTGGCTTTTGTGTCGGCTTTGGCCGTGTTTTTTGCGGTTCAAGCCGGGCTCTGGCAGCGTTTTTTCGCGGGACGTTTTGGCCTGCTCAACTGGGCGGCGCTGTGGGTGGGTTTTGAAGCACTGCGCAGCTATTTATTTAGCGGTTTCCCCTGGCTGTTACTGGGAACCGCCCATTTGCACAGCCCTTTAGCCGGCTGGGCGCCCATCACCGGTGTGTTTGGTGTGTCGGCATTGGCGCTACTGTTGAGTGGGCTGCTTTTCAACGGATTTAAACCCGCGCAAACCCGTCTGGTGCGCACAGCCTGTTTCAGCCTGTCATTATTTCTTCTTTTCGCTGGTTGGGGGCTGACCCAGCAGACCTGGACTCAGGCCGAAGGTGAACCACTCACTGCGGGGCTGGTCCAGGGCAATATTCCTCAAGCCAACAAGTGGAATCCGGCCTATCGCCAGGGCATCATTCAGACCTACCGCTCATTGAGCACTGAGGCTGGTGCGGTTGATCTGCTGATCTGGCCAGAAACCGCATTGCCGCTATTTCCAGACAGCGCCAAGCCCCTGCTGGAGGCCATTGCCCAAAGTGGTGAGCTGGGATTGATCACCGGACTGGCTTCACCCAGCGCCCGGGCCGGACGGCACCACAACAGCCTGATCACCGCTGGCAAGGCGCAGGGCACTTATCACAAGGTACAACTGGTGCCTTTTGGTGAGTATTTGCCCTTGGAAGATCAACTGCGTGGGCTGGTCGATTTTTTTAACCTGCCCATGTCAACCTTTATTCCTGGCCCTCTGCATCCAGCGCATTTGACCAGTCACGGCACCCGGATCGCGCCTTTGATTTGTTATGAGGTGGCCTATCCTGACTTCAGTGCCCGCCAGGCAAAAGCGTCTCACTGGTTATTGACGGTTTCAAATGACGCCTGGTTTGGACGCTCCATCGGCCCACTGCAGCATCTGCAGATTGCCCAGTTTCGCGCTTTGGAAACCCAGCGACCGATGCTGCGCGCCACTAACAATGGGGTGACCGCCTTCATCAATCATCGTGGGCAAATTGAAAAACGCCTGCCTCAATTTGAAGCGGGCGTTTTAACGGGAAGTTTTCAGCCAAGAAGTGGCATGACTCCTTTCATGCACACTGGCTCCTGGCCGATCTGGCTCGGGGTGATGTTTTGGCTGGCCTGGCGCTTACACGCGCAAAGCCTTAGTCGTCGGTCTGGCGAATAAACACTCGATTTTCACAGCGATGACAGGGGTGCAAACGCTGGGTGTAGGCTACTTCGACCGGCTTTTCGCACTCGGTACAGACAAACACCCCGGCCATGGCCAACTCACCAGCGTGATAAAGCGTCGGATCTTCACGGCTATCCAGGTCCTCCTGCAAGGTGCGTGCATCAACCAGAGCCGGATCAGCCACTTGGCGCAGCCAGTGCAGAAACTGTTCACTGAGCAGTGCGGTTTGCTGGGATAACCAGGCACCCACCCCCGCTTGTGTGTCTGCCAGATAGGCGCGCAGACCTTTCAAATCTCGCTTCAACCAGGTTGAAAGCAGGCGGGCTTCCTCTTTGGTGAGATTTTCCAGCGCCTCTTCAGCTTCCAAAAGACGCTCAATTTCCTGATCTAAATCGAGGGTCTGGCTGGTCTTTTCTAAATCCAGGCGGATTTCATATAGGCGCTCAACCAGTTGATCGTAGAGCTGTGCAAGGCGTTCGGCTTGATCCGTCATGGGTTACCCTCTCATCGCAATTATTCTTAACATCCCTAGATTAAGTCTAGCGCCCCGCAAACCAACTGACCACCAGCAAAATCAATAACAAAAGTGTGATGGAACGCCAGAGCCATAAATGCCGAACCGAAACCAGCACAGGCTTTTCCTGCTCAGGCTCGGCCACCACCGTGTGAGCTGATTCAACGGGCACACTGGGCGCTTCTACCGGTGGGAGGTGTTCGATACGAACCAGCTGAAAACAAAAGTTTGCATTTGAGTAACCACGGCGGCTGGCTTTTTCTCTAGCCAGCTGCAACAGTGCATCACAAGAAGCATTCAGATCCCCTTGGTGTTGATGAATCACTTGCATCAGCTCGCTGGGCATCAGAGTTCCCTTGCTCGCCTGAGTGGTCAGCAAAAACAAATCACCCACCCGCAGTGACAGGTTGAGATAATCAATGTCCAGGCTGGGATCCATCCCCAGTGCTCGTGAGGGATAACGATAACCCCCTAAAAAGGTGGTGTGCTCACGATTCAGCAGTTCCGTGTCACCGGCTCTGAGGCGGTAAACCAGGGTATCACCCATATGGAACAGATGCCCTTGACGCCCTTGCAAAATCAATGCGCTCATCGAGCTGATATAGCTGCCTTTGACCAGCGTCCGACTTTGTGAGTAGAGCCAGGTATTGAGAGCACAAAGCACCCGGTTGGCGGAATATTTAACATCCCATTGATCGGGTGTAGCAAAATAGTCGGCAATGAACCCCCGCACACAGGTTTCACCGGCCTGCTTGGCCAGGCTGTTGCGCCAGATGGAGTCTGCCACCACTGCTGCCATGCCCTTGATGGCTAAGCGCGGATCTTCAGGGTCACACACCGTCATTGCAGAGCGCGCTGATTGACGATCCTGGGCCAAATAGGCTTGGCCATAGCTGACGCGTAAGGATGAATCACTCATGGTTATTTCAACCACCTTTCAATCTGTCGTTGTTCATTGGTATGAAAAAGCCGGCAATCCGTGGTGTTCCCAAACCAGTAAACGTATAATCCCTGCGCCGAATTCTTTTATCCTTGCCCTACTCTAATGAGGTCAACCAACCCATGAGCTATAACAAAATTCCTGCTGGCCGTTCCCTGCCTGATGATATCAATGTTGTGATTGAAATTCCTGCCAATCATTCACCTGTCAAGTATGAAATTGACAAGGACATGGATGCCTTGGTAGTTGATCGCTTTATGGCCACGCCGATGTTTTATCCTGCCAACTATGGCTACATCCCGCAAACGCTAGGAGACGACGGTGACCCTCTGGATGTTCTGGTGATCACCCCCTACCCAGTTGAACCAGGCAGTGTGATTCGCTGCCGCGCGGTTGGCGTGCTGAACATGACCGATGAATCCGGCGAAGATGCCAAGCTGCTTGCGGTGCCTCACCACAAGCTCACCAATCTGTATGAAGAAGTACTGGATATCAACGATGTGCCCAAACTGCTGCGCAAGCAGATTGCACACTTCTTTGAAAACTATAAGGATCTGGAAGAAGGCAAATGGGTTAAAGTCGAAGCCTGGGGCAACGTAGAAGACGCCCGCCAGGCGATCAACAAGGCTGTGGCCGCTTACCAGGGTTGATCATACCCCAGTGGCATGCAGGTTTCCGCCTCCGTTGCCAGCCAGGTTTCAAGCTTGTCCAGCGGCATCGGGCGAGCAAACAAGAACCCCTGGCCACTATGACACGCCTGAGCAGCCAAGAATAAACGCTGCTCGGGCGTCTCGATGCCTTCGGCCAAAACCTCCAGGCCTAAGGCTCTGCCCATACTGATCACCGCCGCCACGATCTCTCCACCTAACTGATCCTGTGGCAAACTGGTCACAAAACTGCGATCAATTTTCAGCTTGCTCACCGGCAAACGCTTCAAATAAGCCAGTGACGAATAACCCGTGCCAAAATCATCAATCGCCAGACGCACCCCCCGCTGACGCAAGGCCTCCAGCAGATGCAGAACCTGGTCACCTTGGCTGATCAGCGCACTTTCGGTCATTTCCAGTTCCAGCTTTTCTGCTGCCACGCCACTGGTTTGCAGGTGATTCATCACCTGCTGAAGTAAATGTGGCTGCGATAACTGGTAGGAGGACAGGTTGACGGCCAGGCTTTCCAGCGCGAATCCTTGTGTCTGCAAGTGGCCAAAATCTTGCAAGGCTCGCTCTAACACCCAGTCTCCTAAAGCATGAATCAAACCACTGACCTCAGCATGGGGAATAAACTCATCTGGCGGCACCCACCGCTGACCATCATGCCAGCGCAACAAGGCTTCTACACCGATACAGCGTCCAGACACCAGAGAAACCAAAGGCTGATACCAGACTTCCAGGCCCTGGCAGTTGGCTTCCAGTGCACAACGCAGCGCAGAGTCGAGACTGAGATACTGCTGCGCCTGGTTGATCATCTCACCCGAATAACGACTAAAACGGTCACGCCCCTTGCCTTTCGCGTGGTACAGCGCGGCATCCGCGTTGCGCAGCAGCTCCTCCGCGGTATCGGCCTGATCCGGCCAGAGGCAAACACCCACACTGGTGGTCAGCCAAACCTGCTGGCCTTCCAGATCAAAAGGCTCGCGCAGCACACCCAGCAAACGGTCGGCCAGCTGGTAAATCGCTCTCGGCCGGGTATGGGTTTCGGCCAGCAACAAAAACTCATCCCCGCCCAGGCGACCAATCAGACAGGAGTCCCCCATCCGTGCACGCAGACGGCGACTGACCTGCACCAACAACCGATCACCGGCAGCGTGACCATGACTTTCATTGAAGTGCTTGAAACCATCCAGATCCATCACCAGCACCCCGACCAGGGAGTCCCAGGCTTTGGCACGGAGTAAGGCAGCCTCAATTTGATCCAGCAAAAACTGGCGATTTGGCAGGCCGGTCAGGGTATCTTCATGAGTGATTCGATCCAACTGGGTATGGCTATGTGACAGCTGACGCATCAGGTGGGCTTGATTTTTCAACTCACGCCAAACCAAAAAACCGATCAACAAGCTGGAGAGGGTGACAAACGCCAGACCTTTGTAGGTTTGCAAATAGGTCAAGGTGGTTGCGTCCAGCCCCAGCGAATATAAAAAATGATCACTGTAAATGATCCAAAGGCTACTCAGCAGCGCATAAATGCCCGCAACCTTGGCGACTCGAACCCACCGCTCAGTATTTAGCTTCAGCAAACGCCACCTCAACAAAAATAAGCTTGCCCACTTCGTCTACTCTAGTTGGCAAAGTCCATTTTAACCAGTGAAGTCACCTTTCGTTTACAACTTCATTCCACAGGGAAGACTTCTGGCCGTATCCGGATGGGGTCCTGCGGCATCGTAAAAGTCCGCTGATGCGGATTCGAGCAAGTCAACCAAAGCCGCCTCATGCGTGGTTTCATCGGTCACTGCGGCCACATGAGACCGATTGATCCCCAGCTTTTGTAACAGTGCTTGATCTTTGGTCATCTGGGCATTGGCGGTTGTCAGCAACCGATCACCATAAAAGATAGAATTTGCACCGGCCAGAAAAGCCAGCGCCTGCGCCGATTCATCCAGACTTTGACGGCCTGCCGACAAGCGCAAATAGGAACCCGGCATCATGATTCTTGCCACCGCAATCCAACGAATAAAAGCCAGCGTATCGAAAGGCTCCGCATCCGCCAAAGGGGTACCGGGCACCCGTACCAGCAGGTTCAACGGCACACTTTCTGGGTGAGGTTGCAAAGCTGCCAATTGGCACAAAAGTGCCGCCCGATCCTGCTGTGACTCCCCCATGCCCAAAATGCCGCCACAGCAGACTTTAATCCCCGCGGCACGAACCTGGGCCAGGGTGTCGAGGCGATCCTGATAAGACCGGGTGGTGATGATCTGGGGATAAAAATCTGCCGAAGTATCCAGATTATGGTTGTAGTAATCCAAGCCAGCTTCAGCCAGGGCTTGAGCCTGACTGGGTTTCAGCATTCCCAGTGTCATACAGGTTTCCATTCCCAAGGCCTTGACTGAAGCGATCATTTGGCGGATCTGCGGCAGATCCTGATCCTTGGGGCTACGCCAGGCGGCTCCCATACAAAAGCGCGTTGCACCGGCCTGCTGAGCAGCTTTAGCCTGAGCCAAGACCGCCTCCAATGAGGCCAAGGGCGCTGATGCCAGTTCGGTGTCATGGTGCGCCGACTGAGGACAATAATGACAATCCTCCGGGCAGCGACCCGTTTTGATCGACATCAGAGCTGAAATCTGGATCTCGTCGGGATTAAAGTGGGCGAAGTGAACGCCTTGGGCCTGATGCAAAAGACGCTGAAACGGCTGCTCAAAGAGCTGGGTCACCTCAGCGGGTGACCAGTCATGGCGCAGGGTCATGAGTAAATTTCCTCTGACAGATGATGAAATCAACCCGTGAAGGCGGGACTTGGCAGGCATCATCTGTCAGCCAGCCAAGTCTGTCAACCAAATCAATAAAACTGGTTAACAGCGGTCTGATTCAGCACCATAGCCACCAGCGCTTGCGCCAGGTCATCCGGCGATAGCCGCCCCTGAGGTTGATACCACTGCACTGTCCAGTTCAAGGCACCCAGGGCCAAACGTCGTCTTAATGCCGTATCTCCAGTGATCAACTGGGCGGCCAGCGCTTCATCCATCGCTTCGATCCACAGAGCCTCATAAGCATCTCGCAGCTCAACCAGTCGAGCACGTGAGTCCACTGACAGACTGCGCCATTCATAAATGGCCACCACATGGGCATCACGATCTTCCAGCAGGGTTGAAAGGTGGGCCTTAGCCAAAGCAAAGAGTTTTTGTTGCGGGGTTTGGGCCTGTTGTAGCGCCCTTTGGGCAATCGCAATCGCATGCTGCATGCCTGAGTCGATCACCGCAAATAAAATTTCCTGTTTGTCTTTAAAGTGATGAAACAGGCTTCCAGACTGAATACCCATGGCCTCCGCCAGCATTCTGACGGTGGTTGTTTCATAACCCTGATCACAAAAGAGACGAGCCGCAATTTGAACCAGCTCCTGGCGTCGCTGCGTGTTTTTATTGGTTTTCATGTTAGCCAGCGCTTACTTGGTATGACTGATAAGTCACAAACTACCGCTGGTCAAAGGTGACGTCAAGCGGCAAGCTAAGGATTCAATTCGTCACTCACAAACTGAGGAGTCAAATCATGCAAGACCCAGTTGTTATTGTTGCTGGTGTACGCACCCCTATGGGTGGAATGATGGGTGTCTTAAGCAGCCTGACTGCACCCGAGTTGGGTGCTCAAGTGATTCGTGCCGCGGTTGAGCGTTCTGGTTTGACTCCTGAAGATATCGAAGAAGTCCTGCTCGGCTGCGTATTACCAGCCGGCATGAAACAGGGCCCCGCCCGACAGGCAATGATCGCCGCTGGCTTACCTTTATCCTGTGGTGCAACCACCATCAACAAACTGTGTGGCTCAGGCATGAAAGCCGTGATGCTGGCACAGGATCTGATCACCGCAGGCAGCCACGATATACTCCTCGCGGGAGGCATGGAAAGCATGTCCAACGCCCCCCACCTGTTAACCAAGGCACGAGGCGGCTATCGTTTGGGACATGGAGCGTTGCATGATCATATGTTCCTTGATGGCCTTGAAGACCCAGCTACTGGAAAGCTCATGGGCGTTTTTGCTCAAGAAACAGCAGATCAGCATGGCCTGACCCGTGATGCGCTCGATGCTTATGCCATGACTTCACTGCGCCGAGCCCTTGAAGCCATCGAGCAGGGTAAACTTAAAGCCGAAACGCTACCTGTGACCATTAAAACCCGCAAAGGTGAAACCTGTGTGGATCAAGATGAGCAGCCTTTTCAAGCCAGCCTGGAAAAGATCCCCAGCCTGCGCCCTGCGTTTAAGGCAGATGGCACACTCACAGCAGCCAACTCCAGCTCCATTTCTGACGGGGCTTCCGCGTTGATTCTGACTCGTGAATCCGTTGCCAAACAGCGTAATTTACAGCCAATGGCACGCCTTGTAGCTCATACGACTCAGTCACAAGCGCCAGCAGACTTCACACTCGCCCCCATTGGCGCAATTGAAAAACTGCTGAAAAAAACCGGCTGGCAGGTTGATGACGTTGATTTGTTTGAAATCAATGAAGCCTTTGCCACGGTACCCGTTCTGGCCATGAATGCACTGAATATTCCACTGGAAAAAACCAATATTTATGGCGGGGCCTGTGCTCAAGGCCATCCGGTTGGATCCACCGGTTCACGCCTGATCGTTACACTCATGCATGCGCTTAAGCAAGAAGGTGGCAAAAAAGGCATTGCCAGCCTGTGTATTGGAGGCGGCGAAGCAACGGCCGTTGCGATTGAGTTAATTTAAATACCGCCCGCGCAATCCAGATCTGGCGATCTGGATTGCCAAGGGTTAAGATAACTGTCCTGGTAACCTTTCAACCCTGCGGGTGCGCCGTGTTGTTACTTCAGCGTTTATTACAACCTAGCGTTCGCTGGCACCTTCGAATCGGCTGGCTCGTCCTTTTCTGTTTTGCCTTGCTTTTGCTCAGCAAGGCCTCTTTAGGCTTTTTTTCACGACAAACACTGCCCTTGTACCCAGATGCAGAAGCCAGGGCTGTTTTCCAAATCACCTATGATCGTTTGCGCCAGGGCAGCCTGCTGGACCTCAGCGACCCCCTGACTCAATTGCAAAACTATCCACTGGCACCCTATCTGGAGTTCCAGCTCAGTCGGAATCAGTTGGCCTATCGAGTGGCCGACATTCGCCAGATTGAATCTTTTTTGCAACAGCATGCAGACTGGCCTTTTGCCCCCCAGTTGCGCCAGGAGCTGCTGCAAGAGCTGGCCCGACGTGAAAGCTGGTCAGCCTTTTTACGCCTGAGTCGCGATGTATCTCTGCCCTTATCGCTAGAGTGTCAACGCATTCAAGCCCAGGCTCAGGCTCAAGGCAAACCACTGAGCCTACTGGAAAACGCACTGGAAATCTGGCTAAACAATCAGCCCCTGCCAAGCCAGTGCGAGCCGGTGACCCAGCTGCTGGATGAACTGGGGTTCCTTGATGCCGAGGCTTATTGGCACGCAGCTTCAACCCTGATGCATAACAACCAGTCTCGTTTGGCTTGGCAGTATGCCAACCGCCTGACGGAGGAGGATCGTCAACTCCTTGATTTCTGGCGGCGAGGCCAGTTAAACCCGGAAAACCGCCTCACCGCTTTAATGCAAGGACACCTAGGTTATCTGACTGCTGGTGACACCAAGGTGCAAGCCGTTGTCAGTGACCTACTGCAACAGCACATTAGCCAGGCACCTGAAAAAATTGCGGCCTGGGCAGAAACCCTGCGCACTCAAAACTATCTCAGCGCTTCCCAGCAGACCAGGGTACTTGAACGTATCGCTCTGCATTACGCCGCACGCAATGACACCCGCGCACTGGATTACTTTGCGCAAATCAGCGCCAGCCAGCGTAGCGCCGCTGGGCATGAATGGTATGCCCGAAGTTTACTGCGCCAACAACAGTGGATCGCTCTTGCAGAGGCAATCAAACAACTTCCGCCAGCCATTGCCGAGCGTTTAGAGTGGCAATACTGGCTGGCTCAGGCTTATCTTAGAAGCGGTCAGAACGAATCAGGTCTTGAACAGCTCTCTGAGCTGGCCAAACAGCGGCATTACTATGGTTTTCTGGCCGCTCGTGAGCTGGGCTTACCACCCGCGATGAATGCTCGTGAAGCCCCGATGATTCCTTATCAACTGGATCAGCTCAACCAGCGACCTGGTATTCAGCGTGCTGCCGAACTTTACTTTACCGGCTTTGATGAAGAGGCCCAGCGTGAGTGGCTGCATGCTTTGCGTGACGCAGAACCTTGGGAGTGGCAACAGGCCGCCTGGCTGGCAAAAAACTGGGGCTTTCCCCATCTTGCAGTGCAAGCAGCGCACCGTGCTGGCTTAGAGGATGCGCTTGAACTGCGTTTCCCTTTGGCCTATTTAGACACACTGACTCCCTTAGCACGCATCAAAGAGCTCGATCTGGCACTGATTCTGGCACTGATTCGTAAGGAGAGTCTGTTTAACCCACAAGCTCGCTCACGAGTGGGCGCACTAGGGCTCATGCAAATCATGCCCGCAACCGGACAAAGTCTGTTTCAGCGCCTTCAGCTTCCTTTTGAAAACGAGCTGGATTTGCTGCACCCAGAACATAATCTACAGGCGGGTGTCCTTTACCTTGCCGAATTATTGGCACGTTATGATCAGGACCCTATCCTGGCTGCAGCGGCTTACAATGCAGGATCTCGCCACGCCAGCCGTTGGCTAGAGAGTCACAGCAACACCAGCGATCCCCTTTGGGTCGAGCAAATCACTTTTGGGGAAACGCGAGATTATGTCAAAAGCCTGCTAGCTTTTCGCGAAGTCTATGCTTGGCGTCTGCAACAAACGGGCCTGACACTGGCCACCACTCAAAGCTCCTCGCCCGAGGGCTGAGCCCCTGCCCTTACTTCACTTGACCGCAAAAGAAGTAACCTCTATACATTTTAATTGATAGATGGCATATTAATGCAAAGCTTCATAGGTTCAGTTTGATCTAACCTATGACCGCCTGCATTAAAGCTTGTTAAGAGGTACAGGCCATGAGTAACCGACCAACCGGCATGACACCCCTCACCAGCGGGCTTCTTGTGCTTGGAGAAACCACCCCTTGCGCAATTTATGATGCCCAAGGGAAGCTGCTGCTTCCCCAAGGCAGTGAGATCAGAAGCCAGCGTCAAATTGATACACTGGTTCGAACGGGATATTTCACCTGTCCAACAGAGCTTTTTACCACCACCGCAGCAAACTCACTGGCAAGCTCACAAAAAGCCCCTGATTTGCTGAAAGACTATGCAGATCAACTGGCTTTTTTCTTTACTCTGATCAGCATCGATACTCCAGACGCAGAAACACTGACTGGCTCTTTGCGCCAACTGGTGACTCGAATTCAAAAGTGGGTCAACCAAAACCCTGGCGAGCTTCTAAGCAGTTTCTCGATCCTTGATGACCAAGAGTACCCGGTCCGCCACACGCTACAAATGGCCTGTCTGACCGAGTTATTCATGGCACACTTGGGCTGGCCCCAAAATCAAAGAGTCAGCACGCTTTGCGCAGCACTCACGGCCAACCTGTCAATGCAGTCCTACCAACATCGACTGAACCAAAAAAAAGCACGCTTACCAGAACACCTTCGTTTAGCCGTTGAAAAGCATCCCTTGAAAACCTGGAATTTGCTTAAACAGGCTGGCATCACCGATCCCCTCTGGCTGGATGCAGTGGTTCAACATCATGAACGTTTAGATGGTTCCGGCTATCCGGCCGGCCTGAGTGGAGAGGCTATTCATACAGAAGGGCGACTGTTAGCGATCACTGAAGTATTCAGTGCACTGATTTCGCCCAAATCTTACCAGCCAGCGATCTCAGCAGAGGAAGCATTAAGGGTGGTCAAAACACAGCAAGAACAGCAATTAGATGCACGTCTCAGCCAGGTTTTTATTCAATGTCTGGCACCTCAAGCCAGGGCTCTGAGCAGGCCTGACACTGACGATCTTTCTGAATCTGGATACGCCGAAACTCGCCATTAAGTGCATCATAAGTCAGCAAAAATCCAGCTTGGCTTCGCCCACTGCGAGTCAGCAGCTTTAGGGTTTCCACTGCCTGCAAACTGCCAATCACTCCGACCAGCGGTGACAAAACACCACTTTGAGCGCAGCTCAGAGCCTCATCATCTGCTGATTCCTGATAAAGGCAGGCATAACAGGGGGCTTGATCCTGGCGCGGATCAAACACAGCCAACTGCCCGGAAAACCGGATGGCCGCCCCGGAAACCAGAGGTTTTCCCTGACGCTGGCAAGCACGATTCACTGCAAAACGTGTTGAAAACCGATCACTGCAATCGC
>SKHR01000079.1 GCA_007116865.1 Marinospirillum sp.
ACCTGAGCATTTTGCGCGATGTGTATTTGAAAGATATCCGCCACCCGCAATCGCGTGAGTATGCGATCATCTCCGGTTACAACGGGGGGGCGGGCAATGTGCTGCGCACCTTCCACCGTGACCGGCGCATGGCAGTAGAGGTCATCAATCAGCTGACCCCGGAGCAGGTATACGACCGCTTGCATCGCAACCACCCAGCGGCTGAGGCGCGTGGTTATATCAAAAAGGTCACCGAAGCCCTGGCACGTTATCGGGCGCAGGCCCGTTCGGGTGGGTAGTGATCCATGAATCAATAGCCGCCTAGGCGGAGGCTTCGGTCTGGCGGCGGGGCACGGTTTTGGGATCGGCGGTGATGGGGCGGTAAATCTCAATGCGATCCCACTCATTGAGCGTCTGATCCAGCTTGACCACGCGCCCGTAAATCCCGACCGCCTGCTGGCTGAGGTCAATCTCGATGAACCGCTGTAGCAGCCCGGAGGCTTCGATGGCCTCCTCGACACAAGTGCCTTCGGCTACCTCCAGCTCAATCCAGGCCTGTTCCCCCTTCTCGCTGGCATAGGCCACACTGATTTTCATGATCGGTTCTCCTCAGGCTTCTTGTGGGTCGGCGGCAGGGGTGGCTTTTTGCGCTCGGGTTTCGACTTTGCGATCAATCCAGCGCTTGAGCACCAATAAAAAACCCACCGCGATAAACCCACCGGGTGGCAGCAATAAGATCAAAAATCCGGGATAGTCGGGGATCAGGGTGATTTCCAAAAAGCCAAAGCGCTCACCCAGCAGCAGGTCGGCATTGGCAAACAGGGTGCCACTGCCAAGAATCTCACGAAAACCGCCAATGGCCACCAGTGCCCAGGTCAGGCCGATGCCCATCATCACTGAATCCACAAAGGAGGTCCACACGGTGTTTTTTGACGCAAAGGCTTCGGCCCGCCCCAAAATGGCGCAGTTCACCACGATCAAGGCGATGAACAAACCTAATACCTTGTAAAGCTCATAGGCAAAGGCATTGATCAGCATGTCGGTCAGGGTGACCAGGGTTGCAATGATGACAATATAAACCGGGATGCGAATCGCCTGACTGATCAAATGGCGAATGGATGAAATGATCAGGTTGGCGCCCACTAACACAAACAGCGTCGCCAGCCCCATGCCCAGACCGTTGGTGGCGGTGGCGGTGACAGCCATGACTGGGCAGAGGGCCAGCATCTGCGCAAACACCATGTTGTTGCTCCACAAGCCATCCTTGGCCAGACGAGAATAGTCAGTCATCACTCACCTCCTGCGCTTCCTCTGACGAGGTTGATAAATCGGGTTCAGCCAAGGGGGTCAAAAACACCGCCTGCTGGCGGGTAAAAAATTCCAGTGAGCGGTGGATTTCCCGTACGATCACCCGTGGGGTGATGGTGGCTCCGGTGAATTGATCAAAATGCCCGCCATCTTTTTTCACGCCCCAGAGCGCTGAGGGCGGGTTGGATAAGGAGGTGCCGCTGAATTCGGTGATCCAGGGGTCGCGGGCTTCTTCAATTTTATCGCCCAGGCCGGGTGTTTCCTGGTGAACCAAAACCCGAACCCCGGCAATATCGCCATTGGCCTCAATGGCAAGCAGCATCTCGATATTGCCTGCGTAACCCTGCGCGGTGATTGGGAAAACCACCGCGGTGACCTCGCCATCCAGACGGGCTTGATACCAGGTCAGCGGGCGGCCATCGCGTTCAATCACTGCCTGACTGGTGAGCAGATCATTGTCATACAGCGCATCGGGCAGCACCCGGGAAAAGCTGTTCAATAAGTCCTGTTCCAGTGCCAGCCGGATCGGCTCACGGGTGAGCTGATAGGCCAGTGCCAGCGCCACACAGGTGATGAGCACCACACTGCCTAACAGCAGCGATTGATAATCCAGTCGGTCTTTCCAAAGCGCTAAACTCATGACTGACCTCCGGAGGATTTTTCATCAATCGGCAGGGGTTCACCTGAGGCGCGGCGACCATAAACCCGAGGGCGAATGTAGCGATCAATAACCGGCACTGCGGCATTCATCAGCATGACTGCAAACGCCATGCCTTCGGGATAGTTGCCAAAGGTTCGGATCACCCAGGCCAGGAGGCCGCAGCCGAGGCCGAAAATAAACCGTCCCAGCGCGGTATTCGGCCCAGTCACCGGATCGGTGACGATAAAAAAGGCAGCCAAAAAGGTCCCGCCACTGAGCAGGTGCAGGGTCGCTGGTGGATAACTTTCTGGCTGGGCCAGATGGAGTAAAAAGGCGGGCAGGGCAACCCCTAAGAGTAATCCCGCCGGGGCTTGCCAGGTGATGACCTGACGCCAGAGTAAAAACAGTCCACCGAGCAGAATCAGCAGGGCGCTGGTTTCCCCTAAACTGCCTGCCTGATAACCGCCAAACCCCGACCAAAGGTGATAGTCAAAATGGATCAAACCATCGGAGACCAGGCCGCCCTGAGCCACATGCTGTTTCATGCCATCCAGCAGGGTGGCACCGGTGTAGCCGTCGTTCACCAGGGCTTCAACGGCGGAGCTTTTGGGGGCAAAGGTGACTTGCAGCGCGGTCTGCCAATCGATGCGTGCCTCACCCAAGTGGCTGGGGTCGATCCAGCGGGTCATTTCGACCGGAAAGGCGATCAGTAGCATCACCCGAGCAGCCATGGCGGGGTTGAACACATTCTGCCCCAGGCCACCAAAAATCTGTTTGATCATCGCTACCGCCAAAAAGCTGCCCAGACAGGCCAGCCACCAGGGTGCCCAGGGTGGCAGACAGAGTGCCAGCAACCAGCCGGTGACCAGGGCCGAGCCATCGAGCAGATGCCGGGCAACCGGCTTGCCAAACAGGCGTAAGAACACGGCCTCCCAGAAAAGGCTGCTGCCGATGCACACCAGCCAGAGGTAAAAGGCAGGCCAGCCGTAAAGCCAAAAGGCATAGAGAGTCACTGGCGTGAGTGCCAGTAACACCTGAAACATCATCTGTGACAGGTGGTTTTGGGTATGGGTATGGGGACCGTGAAGCACTTGACTCATGATGAACTGGCCTCGTTTTGTGCCTCGGCGGCTTTTTTGGCGGCGGCTGCGCGACGGGCGGCCATGAGGGCTTCTTTTTCTTTGGCCTGCTGGATCAAACGTGCCTCTCTGCGTTTGGCTAGCTCACGGGTGCGTTCCATTTTTTCGGCCTCCTGACGGCGTTTACCCAAAGCGCCCTTGGCGTAGTTGAACAGATGCACCAAAGGCAGTGCAGAGGGGCAGGTATAACTACAGGCGCCGCAGCCGACACAGTCTTGCAACCCGAGGGTTTCGGCCTCTTTAAGCTGACCACTGCGGATGCGTGCCGCCATTTCCAAAGGCAATAACCCCATCGGGCAGGCCCGGACACAGCGGGTACAGCGCACACAGGGCTGAGGCTCGTTGGCATTGATTTCTGCGGGGGTCAAGGCCAGGATTCCGCTGCTGCCCTTGATGATCGGCACGTGCAGGTCTGGCAGCTGAATGCCCATCATCGGCCCGCCCATGATCAGGCGAACCGGTGCTTCGTTGAAACCACTGGCGTAGTTGATGAGATCACTGGCGAGCGTGCCCAGAGGCACCTCCCAGTTACCGGGGTGAGTCAGTGCCCCCCCGCTGAGGGTGACCACCCGGGAAATCAACGGCCGGTTTTCAAACAGCGCCTGATAAATGGCCCGAGCGGTGGCAACATTGTGAACCAGGATGCCTGAGTCTGCGGCCCGGCTGCGTGCGGGTAATTCGATGCCGGTCAACTGCTGGACCAGCAGCTTTTCCGAACCCATCGGATAACGACTGGGAACGGCGCGCACTTCAATGCCACTGCCTTTTGCCGCCGCCTGCATGGCCTGGATGGCTTGAGGTTTGTTGTCTTCAATCCCGATCAGCACCTGTTTGGCCTGCACCGCTTGCTGCATCAGCAGGGCGCCTTGCAGGATTTGTTCGGGATACTCCTGCATCAAGCGGTCATCACAGGTGAGGTAAGGCTCACATTCGCCGCCGTTAAGAATCAGGGTTTTCACGCCGGCTTTAAGGCTGCCCAGAAGCTTGACTGCCGCAGGAAAGGTCGCGCCCCCCATACCGACAATGCCTGCCTCGCCAACCCGCTGACACAGGCTTTCCGGACAGAGGGTGAAGGGGTCCAGGGATTCGGGTGGATCGATCCACTCATCCATGCCATCGGGTGCCAGGGTCAGGGTCAGCACTGGCAATCCAGAAGGATGGGGGGCGGTATGTTCCGATAACGCGATGATCTCACCAGAGGTGGGTGCATGCACGGGTGCTGATACGGCCCCCTGGGAATCCGCGATTTTTTGCCCTTTGCGAACTCGATCCCCTGGTTTGACCAGTGGGGTAGCCGGTGCCCCCAAATGCTGTTGCAAGGACAGGTACAAGGCATTGGGCAGCGGAAAACGACGTATCTTGCTGCCTTCAGTCAGTGACTTGTGTGAGGGCGGGTGAACCCCTTGATAACCCATTGGAATCAGCATGTCTTGTCTCCCCCTTACAGATTGGGTTGAACCCAGGCCCAGGTTTGTAATGTGGGCGATTGGGTTTCCAGACGAATACACTCGGTCGGGCAGACGTCTTCACACTTGCCGCAAGCGGTACAGGCGTCATCAAAGACGGTATGTATCTGCTTGGCGGCGCCCAAAATGGCATCGGTCGGGCAAACCTTGAAGCAGCGGGTGCAGCCAATGCACAGGTCTTCGTACACTCGCGCAATGACCGGCCCCTGGGTTTCTTCCTTGGCTGCTCCCAGGCTGATGCCCAACCGGGCGGCAATGGCTTCAGCCAGTACGCGCCCCCCCGGTGGACAAAAATCGGGGGGCAGTTGTCCGCTTGCCACTGATTCAGCGGCTGCGCCACAGCTGGGGTTGCCACACTGGCCACACTGAGTGCCGGGCAGCAGGGCTTCTATCTCTTCGGCTAAATCACTGCGTTCGACCTTGAGCAGGCGGGA
>SKHR01000170.1 GCA_007116865.1 Marinospirillum sp.
CTATCAGCCCAGCTTTGCCATCCTGAAAAGACCTTGGCTTGCCCCGGGGAGGGGATCGAAGGGTCTGCATTTCGGCGGACTCAAAGAAAAAGAAGAGGAAATTCAGATGCTTAAAAAGGTACTCAGCGCCGCAGTTGCCGGTGTGCTGGTCACTTCGCTGGTGGGTTGTGGAGGTGACAGTGATGATACACAAACTTCCGCTGCACCCGCTGCCGTTCAAGGGCAAAACTGGCGTTACGCGCATGAAGAGTTTGAAGGCGATGTTCAAGACGTCTTTGCTCACAAATTCAAAGAATATATCGAAAGTAATTCCCCGCACACGGTTCAGGTGTTCCGTTTTGGTGAACTGGGTGAATCAGATGACATCATGGAACAAACTCAGGCGGGTATCCTGCAGTTTGTTAACCAGTCCCCAGGGTTTACCGGTTCACTGATTCCAGAAGCTCAGGTCTTTTTTGTGCCCTACCTGCTTCCACCCGATGAAACCACGGTGATCGAATTCTTCCGCAGCAGTGTGGCCATCAATGAAATCTTCCCTGAGCTTTACGCAGAGCAGGGTCTGGAGTTGCTGACCATGTATCCTGAAGGGGAAATGGTTGTGACCGTTGATGAGCCAGTCACTTCACCGCAAGAGTTTCGCGGCAAGAATATCCGGGTGATGACCAACCCGCTGCTGTCTGAAACCTACCGGGCTTTTGGCGCAACGCCTACCCCGCTGCCTTGGGGTGAAGTCTATGGGGGGCTGCAGACCAACATCATTCAGGGTCAGGAAAATCCGATCTTCTGGATTCAGTCTGGCGGCCTGTATGAAGTTTCGCCCAACCTGGTATTTACCGGTCACGGCTGGTTTACCACGGCGATGATGGCGAATCAGGACTTCTTCAACGGTCTGTCGGCCGAAGATCAGCAGCTGGTACGGGATGCCACTGCCTATGCGTTTGACTACATCGTTGACTATGTGCCCGGACTGGGTGATGAAATGCTGGAGCTGATTCTGGCTGCCAGCGATGAAGTCACGGTCACTCGCTTAACAGATGAACAGCGCCAGGCCTTTATGGAGCGTGCACCTCAGGTTGAGGCCCGTTTCATTGAAATGACCGGTGAGCGTGGGGAAGCGCTTTTGGAGCAGTTCAAAGCAGATCTTGAGGCGGTTTCTACCCCTCAGTGATTTTAAAGCTTATTTCTTGAAGGCCAAGGATGGCCTGATTCATCCCGTGAATCTGCACAGGAGCCAATGCTATGCAGGACGATCTTCCTGCCCAGTCCTCTGCCCTGCCGGGTATTTTGGGAAAAATTGATAATGGCATCAGCCATGCAGAGTCGGTGATTCTGGCGATGGGTGTATTGCTGATGGCATTGAATACCGTGGCCAATGTGGTTGGGCGTTTTGTTTTTGGCGAAAGCCTGCACTTTGCCGAAGAGGTGAATCGCATCCTGATCGTGATGATCACCTTTGCGGGCATCGGTTATGCAGCCCGTCATGGGCGACATATCCGTATGTCTGCGCTTTATGATGCACTGCCGGTTGAGGTGCGCCGCATTCTGATGATCATCATCGCTCTGGTGACTGCACTGATCATGTTTTTTCTCGCCTGGTATGCGGTGTCCTACATTCAGAGCATGTATCGAACAGGCCGAGTTTTGCCGACACTGAATGTTCCCATTTTTTGGATGTACCTGTGGGTGCCGATCGGGTTTGTGGTGACCGGTATCCAATATCTGATGACTGCTATTAAAAATCTGACTTCACGGGATGTGTACCTATCAACACACGTCCTGGATGGTTATGAAGATACGGAAACGGAGGTCTGACGCATGATCACTCTGATGTTGCTTGCGATGATCCTGTTGTTGATGCTCGGCTTTCCAATGATGATTCCGCTGACCGTGGGTGCCTTGATCGGTTTCTACATGATGTTTGATGGCTTCGGCCAGATGAATACCTTCATTCAGCAAATGATGGGTGGAATCCGGCCAGCGGCTTTGATTGCTGTGCCGATGTTTATTTTGGCGGCGGACATCATGACCCGGGGCCAGTCCGCGAATCGTCTGATCAATATGGTCATGGCCTTCATTGGCCATATCAAAGGCGGTCTGGCGGTGAGTACCGCAACTTCCTGTACGTTGTTTGGTGCGGTGTCTGGTTCGACTCAGGCGACGGTGGTTGCTGTGGGTTCGCCACTGCGCCCCAAGATGCTGCAGGCTGGCTACAAGGACTCTTTCACCCTAGCGCTGATCATTAACTCGAGTGACATCGCTTTTTTGATTCCACCCAGTATCGGCATGATCATTTATGGCGTCATTTCTGGCACCTCGATCGGTGAACTGTTCATTGCCGGGATCGGTCCAGGCTTGCTGATTTTGCTGATGTTTTCGGCCTACTGTATTGCCTATGCGGTGATCAATAAGGTGCCGACTGAACCCAAAGCCAGTTGGATCGAGCGTGCCAAGGCAGTACAGCAGGCGCTGTGGCCCCTGGGTTTCCCGGTAATCATCGTGGGCGGGATTTATGGCGGGGTTTTCAGTCCAACTGAAGCGGCAGCGGCCTGTGTGCTCTATGCGATCATTCTGGAATTCATTGTGTTTCGTTCCCTCAAAGCCATTGATATCTACAAGATCGCTAAATCAACCGGTCTGATCACTGCCGTGGTATTCATCCTGGTGGCGGTCGGCAATGGTTTTTCCTGGATCATCTCCTTTGCTCAAATCCCGCAGGCGATTCTCGGTGGGCTGGGGATCAATGAAGCCGGGCCAACCGGTGTGCTGATCGCGATTGCTGTGGCCTTTTTCATTGCCTGTATGTTTGTAGACCCCATTGTGGTGATCCTGGTGCTGACCCCTATTTTTGCACCAGCGATTGCTAACACGGGTTTGGATCCTGTTTTGGTCGGCGTGTTGATCACCCTGATGGTGGCGATCGGCTCGGCCACACCGCCGTTTGGCTGCGATATATTTACCGCGATCGCGATCTTCAAGCGCCCTTACTGGGAGGTCATCAAAGGCACGCCACCTTTTGTATTCATGCTGGTTTTGGCCGCCGCTTTGATCATTATTTTTCCGCAGATCGCCTTGTTTTTAAGGGATCTGGCATTCCGTTAGGAGGGCAAGGATGTTTAAACGTATTTTAGTGCCGGTGGATGGCTCGGAAGGCGCTTTGGCGGCCTTATCCAAGGCGGTGCAGCTACACAAGCTAACCGGGGCAGAAATCTTTGTTCTGTGTGTGTTTAAGCATCACAGCTTGTTCGAGGCTTCGTTATCCATGGTGCGACCTGATAACGTGCAAATACCGGACGATGCCTTGCGTGAGTATGCCAAGGAGGTCGCCGAACACGCCAAGCAACAGGCCAAAGAAGAAGGTGCTGACGTGGTGCGGGCTTTTGTTAAAGGGGGCCGCCCCTCCAAGGCGATTGTTAAGTTTGCAAAAAAACAAGAGGTCGATCTGATTGTGATGGGCAGTCGAGGCACCAATGGAGATGTGGAGGGCTACTTTCTCGGCAGTGTCTCTCAGCGGGTAGCCAGTCGTGCGGAGTGTCCCACATTGATCGTTTAGTGCTTCCTGTGACACAAACAGTGAAAGCCGCCCATGTCTTCTTACGGGTGGCTTTTTTTGTGGCAGAATAGAGCATCATGCTGGCCGGAATTGCCTTGTGGATAATCTTAACACGCTGTTTCTCATTGCTTCCCTGCTGCTCTGCTTAAGTATTTTAGGCAGTGTGATTTCTGCCCGCCTGGGGATGCCCTTGCTGCTCGTGTTTTTGGGTATTGGCATGCTGGCAGGGGAGGATGGGCTGGGTGGTTTAGATTTTGCCAATTTTGAAGCCGCTTATCTGATCGGTCACCTGGCCCTTGCGATCATTCTGCTGGATGGTGGCATGCGTACGCGCATGAAAACCTTCCGCGTTGGACTCAGGCCCGCCTTGTCTTTGGCCACCTTCGGCGTGGTGATCACCAGTAGTTTGACCGGCCTGCTGGCAATGTGGTTGTTCAACCTGAACTGGTTGGAAGCCCTGCTGGTTGGCGCGATTGTTGGCTCAACCGATGCTGCGGCCGTTTTTTCCATGTTAGGTGGCAAAGGGGTCAGCCTGAATGAGCGTGTCAGTGCGACCCTGGAAATCGAGTCCGGCACCAACGACCCGATGGCGATTTTTCTGACCATCACCCTGATCACTCTGATCAGCCAAAGTGAGTCAGCACCGGCGGCGGCACTGCTGATGTTTGTGCAGCAGTTTGGCATTGGCGGGCTAGCGGGCTGGTTGGGGGGACGTTTTTTTGTCGCCCTGCTGAAGAAAGTTCGCTTGACCACGGGCATGTACCCCCTGCTAGTCACTGGGGCGGGACTATCACTGTTTGCGGCCACCAATCTGCTGGGTGGTAGTGGTTTTCTGGCCATTTATCTGGCCGGGCTGCTTCTGGGTAATAGCCGTATCATTCAGTTGCGACATATTTTGCCGGTCCATGATGGTCTGGCCTGGCTGAGCCAGATTGGCCTGTTTTTGATTCTCGGTTTGCTGGTCACGCCACAATCCATGTGGGAGATTGCGGTAACCGGTACCCTGCTGGGCCTGGGCCTGATTTTTATTGCTCGCCCCCTGGCTGTGTTGGTGTGTCTGAAGCCGTTTTTCCACTTCAGCTGGAAGGAGTCTCTGTTCATTGCCTGGGTGGGGTTGCGTGGTGCAGTGCCCATCGTGCTGGCCATTTTCCCGGTCATTGCAGGTCTGGATAATGCCTACCTCTACTTTAATATCGCCTTCCACGTGGTGCTGGTTTCGCTGTTGATCCAGGGCACCAGCCTGCCTTGGGTTGCACGGCGCTTAGGCATTGAGGTGCCCTCAGAGTTCATGCCCAAACACCGCAGTCAGCTGGGCGTGTTCCCGGAAGACGATTACGAAGCTTTTGTTTACACCGTTAAAAGTGAAACCCTGGATGGCGTTGAGCTGCGTCAGTTGCGCTTTCC
>SKHR01000040.1 GCA_007116865.1 Marinospirillum sp.
ACTGATTGGAATCAAACTCGGGATGCAGGGCGATATCAAGTAAACCGCCTTGTCCGCTGGCAGTGATGGCTGGCAGACCACTGATTTCATAGCGGCGGCCTTGGTCCAGGTCGAGTCTCAACAAGCGGCCGGGGCGCTCGGTGATGAGCAGTTGGCGGTCAGAGATAAAGGCCAGAGACCAGGGGTGAGCCAGCCCGTTAGCAATCGGCTCCACAGCTAATGGATGCCTGTCGGTTTGCAAAGACTGAGCGGTGATCTGGCTGGTCGTGATCAACAGCATAAGCAGGCTGCAGAGCGTCAGGCGTTGCATGGCTGTGACTCCAAATAGAGTATCAGTTGGATTGAGTCTGAACGGGTCGCCCTAGAAGTTTACGTTGAGTTTCATCTGCCTCAAAGATTTCCAAGGTCAGGGCATCGCCCAAACGAAACGCTGGCTGATCCTGAATCAGAATTTGTCCTTGTTCACTATCGCATTTGATGGCTTTTCGGTCTGAGTGTAGCTCACTGGCTGGAACAAACACCAAGGCGCCAGTGTCGAGCAGTCGAACTCGCATGCCCCCCCGGTTGACTTGTATTACTTCGGCAGACCAGGTCTGATCCATTCGCTGGGCGAAGTAGCGAATATAGAGGATTTCCTTCACCGCATTTTCAGCCTGGCGATTGAGTTTGCGAGCTTGTAACAGCCCAGGTAAAAGCTCAGGGTCAGGGCTTGGAGCGGACTGGCTGGTGATGAGAGCCTTGATCAGACGATGGTTGTACAGATCACAGTATTTGCGAATCGGAGAGGTCCAGGTGGCGTAACCCTGCACGCCCAAACCAAAGTGGGGGGTGGGAGTGTGGGTCATGTAAGCCAGTCCCTGATGTTTGCGCAGGCGACCTTCAAGCCAGGGGGTGGGGTGTTGGTCAAGCCATTGGCGAAGCTCGCGAAAACCTTGAAGGTCCGCAAGGTGGGACGGATCCAGCGTCAGACAGTTGGCAAGTGCCGGCTCGGTTTTCAGCAGCTCAATCGCTGCATTGATTCGCTCTGGATCCAAACCTTGGTGGGCATGAAAAATGGCGGGAGCCTGGTGCTGGGCGAAAAAGTCTGCCGCGGCCATGTTGGCCAGTAGCATGGCTTCTTCCACCATCTTGTGGGCAATTCGGCGTTGTTCGGCACGGATATCGAGTACCTGAGCCTGTTCGTCCAGAATGAAACGGTAATCTGGCTGATCCTTGTGGACCAGTGCATGGGTTTGACGCCACTGCTGACGAGCAGTCATTAAATCAGCCAGGGCTGTCAGTTGGTCGGCCAGGGCCGCAGAGGCGGGTTGCCAGGCACCGGTTTTCTCAAACCAGTCTGAAACCCGGTTGTAATCCAGTTTGGCCTGGGAGCTGATCCAGGCCAGACAAAAGATCACCGGTTGAGTCAGTGCCCCTTGAGCATCAAGTTGCAGGCTGGCAACTACTGCCGGCCTTTTTTGATCCGGGTGCAAAGAACAGAGATCGTCAGCCAGTTGAGTAGGCAGCATGCTCACGGTGCGACTGGGTAAATACTGGGTGAAGCCACGCTGGCGTGCTTCCTGGTCAATCGGGCTATCGGCAGGCACATAAGCGGAGGGGTCGGCCACCGCGACTTTTAAACACCAGCCCCCCCCATCCAAGGCTTCGATGTGAAGCGCATCATCCATATCCGTGGTGGAACGGCTATCTAAAGTAAAAAAAGCCAGGTGAGTTAAATCTTCACGCACCGCTTCTGGTGGGTCTTGTAATGAGTGGTTGATTTCAAACTCAGGAGGCTGAGCCGGTAGACACAGCTGAGCCAGGGTGACTGACCAAAGCGCAAACGGATCAGCCTGGCGCGCAATGGTTGCAATCACCCGGGCCATAAAGCGCTTGCCGCCTTCTTCAAGTGGGTGCTGAGTCAAGTGTGCCTGCAACCAGTCACCCGCCTGGATGTCTTCGGGTAACTGACTGTTGGGTAGTGAAATCAGTGTGCGAATACTGGGGCTCAGCGGCTGAATAAACCACTGTTTTCCTTGTAAAACTGCCTGGCCAACAAACTGCTTTAATCCCGTCTCAACAAGCGCTTCAGGAATCGCTGCTTCTCGAGCCTGTCCTTGTTTGTCGGTCGTCGTCTCAATGCGGGCGCGGATAAGATCTCCATGCATGAGTGACTTCATTTGCGGTGGGGCGATAAAGAAACTGCGATCATCGTCAGTCTCTAAAAAACCAAAGCCACGATCAGTGGCTTTGACTCGACCTTCAGCGCGGGGCGCTGCTTCTCTCAACTGGCCCTTAAGCTGAGCCAGTAAGTCATTATTTTTCAACACAGTGTTGTGCCTATGGAGGTCATGAAAAAATTAAGGGCGTGGCACCATATACTCTTGAATCTGCATTTGGCGGTATTCACTGGGGCTGGGGCCAACCATATGACCATACCAGACCGGACCAGTGGCAATGATGAAGCCAATCACAGCGACGGCAATGCCAGTGCGTGGGCGCTTTTCTTTTAAGGTCAGACCGAGAATGACAATTGCCAATCCGATAAAATGTAAGAAAAAAATACTCGGTGCCATAACGCCTTATCCTAAGGTTGTTGATCAATGAGGTTCACCGCTACACTGACATTCTAACTGAGTCAGATTTTCTTTTCAGCGTTGGAGTACTTCAATGAATCCTCTGGTGGTCTCAGCCGCACAGACTTGTGACACGCTTAAGGTGGCTGCCGTTCAATTAAATTCAGCGGCAGATTGGCCAAGCAATCAAAAGAAACTCGATCATTGGCTGGCTGAAGCGGCCCGGCAGGGCGTCGAGCTACTACTGTTGCCTGAGTTTTTCACTCAGATTGGTGCAAGTTTAACCGCACGTTTGCAAACTGCTGAAGTGGAAGGTGAGGGGCCCATCCAAGCTTACCTGGCGGATCAGGCTCGGCGTTTGGGGATCTGGTTGGTGGCTGGCAGCCTGGCGTTGAAAAGCGATCAGGCTGATAAAACTACCAATACCTGCCTGGTCTATGACCCCAGCGGTCGTCAGGTCGCTCGTTATGACAAGATTCACCTGTTTGGCTTTCAGAAAAATGGCGAGCGTTATGATGAAAGCGAAACCTTCGTCGCGGGTCAGCAGCCGGTTTGCTTTGACCTGCCCTGGGGGCGGGTCGGCCTGGGGATTTGTTATGACCTGCGTTTTCCTGAGCTTTTTCGTCAGTTGCCTTCACTGGATCTGCTGTTATTGCCAGCGGCCTTCACGGTGACCACTGGTCAGGCTCACTGGTCGTTATTGCTGCGTGCCCGTGCGGTTGAAAATCAGTGTTATGTGCTGGCTGCTGCGCAAGTGGGTGAGCATGCTGATGGGCGTCGTACCTGGGGGCATAGTCAGGTGATTGATGCCTGGGGTGAAGTCCAGGTGTGCCTGGATGAAGGTGAGGGACTGGTGATTCAGACACTTAGCCAGCAACACCTGCAGGCCGTCAGAGACAGCCTGCCGGCCATGCAGCATCGTCGGCTGGATTAATCCGAAAGAGGTTGTTGCTCGAGCAGGGTTTTGAGTACCCAGGCTGGACTTTTTTCGGGTTCTCTTTCAGCCGTCAAAAGTGTGATCGGGCCTCGTTGAGCCTGGGCTCGCAGGCTGTTCAGGCGTTCAGGGTGAAGGGCCAGCTCATCACGGTAAAGGCGGGCAAAACTTTTTTCATTGAGGCTTTCGGTGCTGGCCCGGCGTCTCAACGCACTGCTGGGGGCTGGGTCATGCTGCCAGTCATCGACGGCCAGCTCATCACGATCTCGGCCTCTGGGCCAAAGTCGATCAACCAGGATGCGTTGTCCATCCTGATCCTCCTTGGGGGCGTAGAGCCATTTGACCTGAATCGGATATTTCATGATTTATCTCGCTTTCTTCCGTGAAGACCTTGCCTCACTCGGTTAGAATAGCCTGCTTTTGCACCTTGCCGGGTGCTTGGATGTTTTTCTCTGGGGGTGGTTTTGTCCGTTTTTGCCGTTGACTGGTCAAGCCAGATTAGAAGGGCTTTTTGTATTGACCAACCGGGATCAATTCTAGCTGATTTTCAGGTCATGCAGCTAGCCGATCTCTATGGTCGTATTTTTGATGCCTGGCAAAACAAGGATGGACAGGCTTTGCTGGATGCGGGCTGGTTGACTCAGGCGGCTTTGCATCAAGGCTGGTTAAGCCAGGCAGAAGGTCAGGCTTGGCAGGCGCTACTGGCATTGCGTTTGCGCCAGACCAGTGAAACCCCGGCACAGCTGCTGGCTGCTTTGGCACAGGAGCAGTCCCCCTGGTTGACTCGGTTGCAGGCGCTGGCCTGGCCAGATCAGGACTGGCGCCCCAGTGGCGATGAACTGCAAGCACTGGAATTGGCCCACTGGCCTGAGCCCTTGCAGGTGCGTCACACGCCCCTGGGGTATGCCCTGGCGGTTCGCGCCTCCAGTTTTGCGATTTTTGCGCAGGATTTGTCCGATCCACACAAGCTGCGTGATCTGTTTTGGCCGGACGTGAACCAGACGCTGGCCGATTACTGGCAGGTGCAGGATGGTGAAGATACCCTGCAGCTACTCTACTGGCTGGCTGGCCAGGGCCAGCGTTATGCCTGGCAACTGGATGACCAGTGGTTGCGTCAAGCCAGTGAATCAGAGCGTGAAAACTGGCGCAGTGAGCTGCCTGAAGGCATGCAGGGCTATGCCGATCGTTTGGAACTCAATCTTGAACTCAGCGATAAACCCATGGATGTGGCGGCCTGGGACTGGGTTCGTATGGCAGATCTGGCACTGGCGGGTTATTTGGCCGGTTATTTATCTCGCACCCAATGGCGCAGTTTTGCGCTGGTGGCGGTCTGGTTGTTACGCCAGCGTTATGACTCCTGGCAGGCGCTGAGTGAAGCCTACCTGTGGGGTTATGAGCTGTGGAAAATCCAGAGTGGTGTTGACCTCTCGCCCGAATTAGAAAAGACCTGGCAGCAGTTGCAGACCCTGCCTTTTTCGCCTTTCCAGCAGTTGGACTGGGGCGGTTTGAGCCTCGATCACCCGGACTTTAAAGACGCCATCCAGTCTTTCTCTGAAGGACTTAACCGCCCGTTGATGCTGACTGCCCTGATTGCCAGTCTGCGTGATGATGCCGCGTTGTTGACCGGGCTGGGCATGGATCGTTTGCCGGCTGAACGCCAGAATGAAGCCAGAGAGTTTTTGTTTGCGAATCTGGATGTGCATCCCAATGAAAGCCTGACCTCGACGCTGGCTCGTTTCTGGCAGCCGGGTCGGGTGCATCATTATGATCAGTTGGCGCTCAACTGCCGGGTGGGACGTTTGCCGCAATTGCCCGGCAATCTCGAAGCTCAGCCCGAAGTGTGGCAGGCCTGGCAGGAGCAAGCACCTTTGCTTGCCGATCTGGTGCATTTTCCCGCCGGGGTGGTGATGGCCGAGAAGTATGCTTTTTATCTGCTGAAATCCATGGAAACCGGCCACTATTCCCTGGACGAAGGCACAGAGCTGGCGCTGGCATTACAGGATTATTTGAGCTGGTACTACCCCAGTGCGACGGACTTGTTGCAAGCCTGGTTTCGCTGGGATGAAGTCCTGAGCCTGCATGAGGAAGAGCGCCCGCTGATGGCTGAACTGGAATGGCATCGGCAAGATCCCGGCAGTTTGTTTCGCTTTTTCCCCTGGCGTCGCCCCCCGGCACGTCTGACAGAGCCAGGCAAAGCGGTCAGTGAGGCGGATCTGGCGACTTTAAACCTGGTTGGGCCTTTGACCGGTATTCACTGGTCCTGGCCGGAGCGCCTACCAGATCATGCCGCCCAGGAACTCAAAGGGCTGCTGCAGGAAACCCATCTGTTTCAAAAACCGGATGACCTGATTGATTTCCTCTCACATCTCTACCACGCCGGAGATCGTCAGGAATACCTGATTGCCTATGCGCCCTTGACCCTCAATGCCAAACGTCTGGAAGACGAAATTGACAGTCTGGTGCAGGATGAGTCCAGAGATGAGGATCAGGAGGTGCATTACCAGCGCCTGTTGCGAGTCCAGGCCAATGCCCTTGGGGTCAATGATGTGGATCTCACTGCCTGGGATATGGCCCAGTTGGTGGATTTGGCTGTAGCCGGTTACCAACTTGGCTGGTTGGATGACGCACAACTGCATGAATGGTTGGCACGAGTGCGTGAACAGCTTTTAGCCAACTATACCGGGTGGGCCAGCATGGCTGAAGCCTTGTTGGCGGGTTATCACTTTTTTATGAATGAAGGCGAACAGCGCCAGGGGCTGGTGGATGTATTCAGCCAGCGCTTGTTGAGCCTGCTGATCGCCGTACCGGCTCAGGCGGGGTTGTGGTATACCCTGGCCTGGCCGGGGGATCGGCAAACCGGTTGGGAGCGCCACTCCACCAGCTTAAAAACCAGTGGAAGACGGTTGCATTAAGGCGTACGCGTTGAGGGGCGATCCAAATCCAAAACGGGCCCGGCGGGAACCACTCCGCTGGGATTGATTTGGGGGTGACTCTGGTAGTAGTGGCCTTTGATATGCGTGAAATCAACCGTTGCTGCAATGCCTGGCCATTGATAAAGCCCGCGCAGATAATCTGACAGCTGGGGGTAGTCCACCAGGCGTTTGAGATTGCATTTAAAGTGTCCCACATAAACCGCATCAAAACGGATCAGGGTGGTGAACAGCCGCCAGTCCGCCTCGGTGATTTGTTCGCCGCAGAGGAAGCGATGATCGCTTAAGTGAGCTTCCAGCCAGTTTAGGGCTTCAAACAGGGGATAAAGCGCTTCTTCATAAGCCGCCTGAGAGGTGGCAAAACCGGCCTTGTAGACTCCGTTATTGATCTCGTCATAAATCCGCTGATTGAAGGCATCAATCTTTGGGCGCAAGGCTTCTGGGTAATAATCCCCTGGGGTGGCACCCAGCGCATCAAAGGCTGTGTTGAACATGCGGATGATGTCGGCAGACTCATTGCTCACCGGACAGCGGTTGTGCTTATCCCAGAGCAGGGGCACGGTCACCCGCCCTGAGTAATGAGTGTCGGCCTGGGTATATAGCTGGTGCAGGTAGTCAGCATCAAACAAGGGGTCGCCAATCACCCCCGGCCCGGATGAAAACTGCCACCCCTGTTCCGCCATATGCCAGTGAACCACCGACAGGCTGATCATTGACTCCAAGCCTTTTAAGCGCCTGAAAATCAGGGTGCGATGTGCCCAGGGGCAGGCCAGTGAGACATACAGATGATAACGTCCCGCTTCGGCTTTAAAACCACCCTGACCACTCGGACCGGGTTGTCCATCTGCCGTGATCCAGTGCCGAAACTGGCTGGCAGAGCGTTCAAAACGGCCTTGGGTTTTTTCGGTGTCATACCACTGATCCACCCACTGGCCCTCGACGAGTAAGCCCATGTAAACTCCTGGAATGAATTAAGGTCTCAGTATAGGTCAGTCACTTCACAAGGTTAAATCATGAATGAAATCGATGGGGTTGGAGCAGATTTGCGCAGTGAAGAAGACTTTCTGAAAGACCTGCATCGCGCGTTAAAGGCGCACCGCCAGTGGATGGCAAACCAGCAGTATAAAATCAATTTTCCTCAGCTGGACTCAGAACTAGAAGTCGGTTTTGAGTCAGTACGCCTGTTTCGCAGTTATTTAAAAGCGGAATATGAACCCAGTGTGCACCAGAGTACCTTTTTTCGCAAAACGCTGACCCAGCAAGCTCATCTGGCGCAACTGGCGGTTCAGTGTAGAGAGCAGGCAGAGCGTGGTGAGCTCAAACCCGCTGACTTTGCTCATCTGTTACGGATGGACCTGCGTTTTGATGAGTTGGTAGACCAGCTTCGTGCCGAGGTGACCTCGGCAATGCTAGATCTGGATGAACTCACCGGACTGTATAACCGTAATGCGATGGAACGTGATCTGGACGAAGAAATGGCTATGGCGCATCGAGGTGTCGCTCCCTTTTGTTTGGCCATGTTAGATCTGGATCGCTTCAAGCAGGTCAATGACCAGTACGGACACCCGGTGGGAGATGAGGTGTTACAGCAGTTAGCCGAATTTTTGCAGCAAAGGCTGCGCCCTTATGATCGCGTCTACCGTTATGGCGGTGAAGAATTTTTAGTGTTACTGCCAGAAACCTCTGCCGATCGAGCATTCAAAGTGCTTGACCGAGTGCGATGCCAGTTGGAGCGGGTAGCGCTTCAAACAGAGGCCGGTGATTTGACAGTGACTTTTTCGGCGGGCTTGTGTGGTTATTTTAAAGGCGCCCGGCTCACTGATTTAATTGAAAAAGCCGATCAGGCACTCTATCACGCCAAATCACAGGGACGTAATCAGGTTCACCTGGCATCCAGTCAAGCTTGATGCGTGGGTGTTGAGTCGATTGATCCCAGCCAAACATTCACACTGGCTAACCAGGGCAGATCTTCGGCGCTGGCCTGTAGCTGGTGTTGCAATTGCGGTATTTGTGCCGCCTCAAGCTGATCGCTGGCATAGTAAAGATGCACGCTGACCCGCCGGTCCAGATAGTGCAGGGTGGTATGATGGGGCTTTTCATACAAGGCATTTCCCTGCCAGCGCTGATTGAGCAGATCCAGCACCGTTTGGCGCAAGGGAAGCAGCTGATCGGGATCGGGGTTATCCGTCTCTGCATCGTCCTCAGGATCAATATGAAAGGTCACATCCGAAAGGTGCGGCAGTGCATCTCTTAGCCGTCGGGCAGCCCAGACGCCGATTTCATGGCCTTCAGAAACACTCACATAAGGCGCGACCTGAAGGTGGATGTCCAGCAGTGAGCGACTACCCATCATGCGTGAACGCAGGTGATGCACGTCACGCACGCCGGGGGTTTCTCGCGCTGTTTTGAGGATCAGCTGAGTGTCCTCTTCAGGCAGTGCGGTGTCCACCAGCTCTTTGAGGCTGTCCCAGATCAAGCGGATACCGATGCGTGCAACCATAGCGCCTACAATCAGGGCAGCGACCAGATCTAACCAGGGGAACCCCGCCATCGCGCCGGCTAAACCACCGAGCACAACCAGGGAAGACAAGGAGTCTGTACGGTGATGCCAGGCATTGGCCTCCAGGAGTTTGGAATTGACTCTTTTGGCGATGCGCTTGGTGTAGTGGTAAATCCACTCCTTGCTGAGAATCGAGGCAATGACCACAATCAGCGCCGCAACACCAGGAACGGGCCAGTCGCCGATTTGCAGCAGGCGAACAAAACTGTCCCAAACCAGTGCGCCAGCCACTGCGATGAGCACCGCGCCCAGACCCAGGGTGGCCAGGGTTTCGTAGCGATCATGTCCATAGGGGTGGTCTTGATCGGGCTTTTGACGACCAAAGTGAGTGGCCACCAGGACCAGACCGTCACTGAATAAATCTGACAGTGAGTGGATACCGTCGGCGATCAGTGCATGGGAATTTGCCCAGACACCGACGAGTATTTTTGCCAGACCGTTGAGCGCATTGACCAGCGCACCGATCAGGGTGACCTTGTGTGCGGCCCGGGTTTGAGCCTGGCGCTGGTTGTCGGTCATAGTCGCCCCAGGAAGTTTTTCAGCGGATTGGCATAACTGGCTAACCACTGAGCCTGCCATTCTTGAGGGCACTCGGCAAGGCGCTGATTGAAGGCTGCGCGGTGTTCAGTATCAAAGTCAGGCAGAGCAATGTCTTCTTCCTGATGCAGGGTTTCCAGCGCCAGATAGTGACTGGGGAAGAGCCGATACAGACGCGTGATTTGCTCGTCAATGGCCGCTGCTACGCTGTCGGCATCGTCAAATGCTTGCGTCAGGGGCGTGCCAAACGCCACCTGAACCCGGCCTTTATAACCAGCGATGCCCTGGGCAATACTGGTGATGTCCTCAAACTCACCCTTGGCATATTCACCATCGCGTTGTTTCAACGTCAGTTCTCTGGCTTTAGATACATCCAGAGGATCATATTCATAGCTGATGGCGACGGGCACCAGGTTCAGTTGCTGAATTGTGTCGCTAAAGTTCAAGCCCTGCTCTTTGCCATGCATGGCAAACATCTTGATGATCGCGGGATCGGTCCGGTCAATACCATTTTTTGCGCGCCCCTCACGCTGAGCGATCCAGATGGATTGCTGCTCCTGGTGCAGGCTGTGATGAATGTAACGCGAAAGTAATTTGAAGGCGGCCAACATCTGGCGTACACCCTTGGCGGAGCGCTGCACAACAAAGCTTTTGTTTAAGCGCATCAGATCGGTGACATAGGGTTTTTTCAGCAGGTTGTCACCGATGGCAATGCGCACCGTATCAAAGCCGTGGGTGTGCAGAGCATAGTTGACCAGCGCAGGGTCCATGGCAATGTCGCGATGATTGCTGATGAACAAATAGTTTTGCTTGGGGTCCAGGTGCTCGATGCCATCGACACTTAACCCATCGGTGGTGGTGGCGATCATGCGGCTCATATACCCTTCAATATAGAGCTGCAGGTCTTGTACGCGGTGTATTTTGCTCAAGCGTTGTGTGAGCACACGTTGCACCGCCCAGGCCAGTGGGCGGCGTAGTGGGGTGTTGAACAGGCGCGGAAATTTAAAACGCACAATCGCGGCATGTAATTCCGGGTCCGCTGTGATGCGGGCTAATACCTCGCGGACCTCTTCATCTCGGTAGGGCCGAATCGGGTCAAAAGCCTCGGGAGAGGCGTTCATTAAATGGGTTTCCATCGTCAATTATTGCCTAGCGGTGTTGGGATCCAGGATTAATTTTCAGCCAGTTCAACCAGGCCTTGGTGATGATCAATAAGCTCATCAAACAAGGGGCCGAGGGTACCGCTCATCAGTACAAAGTGGGTGTCCAGGGCAACCCGGGGGTCCTGGTCAGGATTGCTCTGCTCAGCCTCTTCTTGCAGTGCATCCGCATAGCTTAATGATTTTAGCTGCAGTTGTTCCGTGAGTACAAAGCTGACTTGGTCGCGCCAGTCCAATTTCAGCTGTGTGACTCGCTTACCGGCTTGTAAATGTTGCAGTATTTCGTCATCGAGGAGATTCTGACCACGACAGCGCAAAACCGCACCTTCTGAGTCTGGATCCTTGAGCTCACAGGCATCCAAAGGGGTGATTCCCGCTGGTGGCGTGTCGAGCAGCCACTGGGTCATGACCTGGGTGGGTGTAAGTTGAGTCGCCAGTGGAACGACTGGCAGGCTACCGAGCCCTTCCCGCAGACGGTTGAGCGCCAACTCGGCCCATTTTTCACTGCCATGATTGATGATCACCCGGTGACGGTTGTTATCGATCCAGATCAGCAGGTAACGTGAGCGGGTGAAGGCCTGAGGCAGCAGGGTGATTTTCAACTCATCCATGCGGTTACGGCGCTCTTTGCGCCCGACTTGGCGGCCTTCATTGGCTTCAATTTGACGGACTTCTTCATCCAGAGCCTCTTTGATCACCGCGCTGGGCAAGAGGCGTTCTTCAATACGCAGTTTCAGCAGCCAATGGCCGGGAGGGCCAGCATGAGCCAGGCCACCACCATCAAGGGGTGCCACCCAGCCAGCACTTTGCTCTTGCTGACTGTGGCAAGGGGTAAAGGCCTGTTCGGTTAAAGCCGCTTCAAGGGTCGCATCAGTGAGGTTAAGGGGACGTCTGGCTTGATAGATACGCAGGGCTTTAAACCACATGCTTTTTCCTCTGGATTGAATCGGCCGGCCATTATGGCGCATCCTGAGGTTGACGACCACACATCTGTCGATGTTTGCGGTCAGTGGGTATTGGACGTTTGAGCAGGAAAACCGACCTGCGCAGGGCAGGCCGGTGATGAATTCAGGTTAGCTATTGCCCGCCAGTACGGCAGGGTTTTTGTGGATGGCAGAAACGCCTCGCATTCCTGACCAGCGGTCTTCTCTGCCTTCGCGCCAGCCATTCAGCCAGCAGACACGCAGAGACTCTTGTTGAGTGGGGCATTTTTCATGAGACAGTCCGTTTAAACCTGCTTGGTAGCCACGGGTAAAAACACGTTGAGCAGGATCACGCTTTTGTTTCTTCATAGATTAACAGCCTCTCTTGTTTCACTGAGCATCTGGTTGCATCCAGGCACGCCAGATGTTTCGTTTATTGTTAAGATATCGCTTTCAATCACGGCAGGTCAGATGGATCGAGTGCCTCACTAATCATTTGTAGGGGACTGGCACGAATAATGACAGCTTTTTTTCTTTATGATGACAGCGCGACTGATTGCCTGAGGTAATCGACCATGAGGTTTTATGTCACTTTTCAATGAGATGCATTCAGTTTGTGCAACCTGCTCCCGGGGCCTGGAGTCTTTGTTGGCTGATGAGCTGATGGCCTTGGGCTGTGAGGATGCGCGGCCCGCCGTGGGTCGAGTCAAAGCCCTGGCGGATCATGCAACCCTGTATCGGGTATTGATTGAAACCCGTCTGGCGAATCGATGGTTGCTACTGTTGTCGGAGGCCAGGGTTGAAACCGCAGACGAGCTGTCCGCCTGGTTGACTCAGCTGGATTGGAGTGAGCATCTCAGCGCACAAGGCAGTCTGCTGGTCGATGTCAACGGAACCGCCAGAGGCCTGCGCCATACTCATGATACTGCTTTGCGCGTCAAGGATGCGGTGGTGGACTTTTTTCGTGCTCACGGTGGGCTGCGTCCTCGTGTAGATCGCGAACGCCCGGATATCCGCTTGCATCTACGGCTGGAAAAGGGGCGTGCATCCCTCTATCTGGACTTGGGTGGTGGCAGTCTGCATCAGCGTGGTTATCGTTTAGCGGTGGGCCAGGCGCCACTGAAAGAAAATCTGGCGGCGGCTTTGTTGCTGCGTGCCGGTTGGCCCGTGCTGGCCGCGCAGGGGGCTGCCTTGCTGGATCCTTTTTGTGGATCAGGCACCCTGTTGGCCGAAGCCGCGTTGATGGCCAAGCAGTTGGCACCGGGTTTATTGCGCACCGAACATCCGGTTGCGCGCTGGTTAGGTCATCGTCCAGCTTTGCTGCAACAGGCGTTGGATGAAGCTGTTGCACGTCGGGAGGCCTGTAAAGACCTGCCGGTGAAAATTTTTGGTAGTGATCGCGATCCTCAGGTGATTGAGCAGGCAAAAGCCAACCTGGCGCGGGCGGGTCTGGATTCGCTGATCGAACTGCAGATTCGGCCGTTCGCGCAACTGCCGCCTGCACCGGTAGAGGCGGGGTTGGTGATCACCAATCCGCCCTATGGTGAGCGGTTGGATGAAATCGAAACCCTGATGCCGCTTTATGCCAGCTTGGGGGAGACGCTGCTGGACAAGTACCCTGGCTGGCGACTGGCGCTGCTGACCAGTGAAGAGGCCCTGGCCCGACAAATCCCGCTGGCGCCTTACAAGAAATATCCGCTGAAAAATGCCTCGCTGGATTGCCAGCTGTATTTGTTTGATCTGCCCCAGGATGGTCAGGCCACCCGCCAGGGTCGTGTTTTACCTGTGGATGAGGCCACGAAAAGCGCGCCACCGCTTGTGGTGAGTGAAGCCACACAGATGTTTGCCAATCGGGTGAAAAAAAACCTGCGCCACTTGTCGCGCTGGGTGAAGCGTGAAGGCATTGAAGCCTGGCGGGTTTATGATGCGGATCTGCCGGACTTTGCGCTGGCGATTGACTGTTATCTGGATCAAGTCCATGTGCAGGAATATGCCCCACCGGCCAAGGTGGACCCGCAAAAAGCCGCGCAACGCCTGCAAGAGGCCATGCAGGTATTACCTGAGATTCTTGGTGTTCCCCCGGAGCAGCTGCACCTCAAACAAAGAAAGCGCCAAACGGGTCGCCAGCAGTATGAAAAACTGGCTCAGCAACAGGCTTTTTTTGCCGTGCGTGAGGGAGCCGCCAAGGTTTGGGTGAATCTGACTGATTATCTGGATAGCGGCCTGTTTTTAGACCACCGACCGGTGCGCCGACAAATTTACCAGCAGGCACAGGGCAAGCGATTTTTAAACCTCTTCTGCTACACCGGGGTTGCGAGCATTCAGGCCGCTTTGGGTGGCGCAGTGCGAACCACCAGCGTGGATATGTCACATACCTACCTGGACTGGTTCAAGCGCAACCTGACCCTCAACCAGCTGGATCTGACACGTCATGCGGCGGTTCAGGCCAATTGTTTGGAGTGGTTGCAGCAGGATCGCGGGGTTTATGATCTGATCTTTATGGACCCGCCCAGCTTTTCTAACTCCAAGCGAATGCAGGGAGTGCTGGATGTTCAGCGGGATCATGAGCAGTTGATCGAATGGGCCATGCGCCGTCTCAGCAGTGAAGGTTTGCTGATTTTTTCCACCAATCTGCGACGTTTTAAGTTGTCAGAGCAGGTTGCGCAGCGCTGGGAGGTGAAAAACATCACGGCCCAAAGTTTTGACCCGGATTTTGAGCGCAATCAGCGGATTCATCAGTGTTTTGAAATAAGGAAACCCTTTCATGACTAAGCCCACAGCTTCAACCACGCTGACGCTTTACACCACCCTGGGGTGTCATCTGTGTGAACAGGCTGAAGCACTGTTGGAGCCCTGGTTGAGTCAGGGTGTGAGCTGGGCCAAGGTGGATATTGCTGAAGATGAGCAACTGATGGCGCGTTATGGCGTGCGTATTCCGGTACTGGCGACGGCAACGGGGCTGGAGTTGGGCTGGCCTTTCAGTGCGGAGACCCTGGCTCAATGGCTGCAATCAACACTGGGGTTGAGTCATGCGGCTGGTGGTTGATGAAAACCTGCCCGGTTTGGATCACCTGCTGAGTAAAGAAAAGGTTCAGGTGACGCGTCTGGCTGGACAGGCAATCAATGCCGATGCGCTGCAGCAGGCAGATGCGCTGTGGGTGCGTTCGGTGACTCGGGTTGATGAGGCGCTTCTACAAAATACCCCGGTTGGCTTTGTCGGCACCGCAACCATCGGTGTGGATCATATCGACCAGCCCTGGTTGCAGTCTCAAGGCATTGAATTTGCCAGTGCGCCTGGTTGCAATGCTGAGTCAGTGGTTGACTATGTGCTGGCCGTCTTGTTTTATCAGGCTCAGCAACAGGGGTTTCGTTTGTGGGATCAGGTGGTCGGCATCGTTGGGGTCGGGCAGGTCGGTCATCGCTTGGCTCAACGTTTGCAGGCCTGGGGATGCCAGGTTTTACTCAACGACCCCCCCAGGGAAGATGCCGGAGCAACCGGCCTGGTGTCGCTGCAAACCCTGCTGGCTCAGGCTGATATCCTGTGTTTGCACACCCCCCTGACGCATGACGGGCCTCACCCGACTCATCACCTGATCAATCACAACTGCCTGGAAGCTTTTCGCGGGCGTTTGATCATCAATGCTGGCCGAGGGGCCGTTATCGACTCTGCAGTGATCCAGGACTGGTGCCTGCAACGTCCTGAATGTGCCTGGGTTTTGGATGTGTTTGAGTCAGAACCCGCGCTGGATCCTGCGTTGATCAGCCGGTTGGCCTTGGCGACTCCGCACATTGCTGGATACAGCCTGGAAGGCAAGCTGCGGGGGAGCGATATGATTTACCAGGCCTGGTGTCGATGGCAGGGACGTGTCCCTTCGGCCCACTGGTCAGAATGCTTGCCTGCGTCGACGCTCCAGTCGGTGAGTGTGGGTTTGGGCATGGATGCACAAGATCTGGCGCAGCGCTTGATTTCGTTGGTGTATCCCGTATGGGAAGATGCCTGGCGTTTGCGTCAGGCATTGCAGAACCAGCCACCCGCTCAAGCCTATACACAACTGCGTAAGCACTATCCGCAACGACGGGAGTTTTCCAGCTTAAAAGTTTCTCTAATGGATCATAAGCTGGCGCAAGCCCTTCAGGCTATCGGATTTAAGGTGCTAATAACCCCCTGATTTATTACTGCGCTGGTGATAAAAAAAGAGCGCCGGGGTCACCAGCGCTCTGTTGCTGAAGGTTGATTGATCGATCAAGCAAAGGTTTTGCTGCGTAATGCGGCAATCCGGTCATCCAGGGGTGGGTGGCTGGAAAAAAACTTTTGAATCAGATCCTGGCTCTGCCCTTTATTGATCCCGAAAGCCGTCAAGGTGTCAGGCATTTCGTTGGGCAGATTCTGCTCCGTTTTGAGTCGCTCCAGGGCACTGATCATGGCAGCAGGGCTGGCCAGACGTGCTCCTGCATCGTCGGCACGGTATTCGCGATAACGGCTGAACCACATCACGATACCGGAGGCCAGAATGCCGAGAATGATCTCTGCGAAAATGGTGGTCAGATAGAAGGCAATGCCGTGGCCGCCTTCATTTTTGAAAACTACACGGTCGACGGTATGGCCGATGATGCGCGCAAAGAACATCACAAAGGTATTCACCACCCCCTGCACCAGTGCCAGGGTGATCATGTCACCATTGGCCACGTGACCGATTTCGTGGGCTAAAACGGCCCGCACTTCATCCGGTGACATCCGTTGCAGCATGCCTGAAGAAACCGCAACCAGCGCATTGTTACGATTCCAGCCAGTGGCGAAGGCATTGGACTGATTCGACGGGAAAATACCCACTTCAGGCATGCCGATGCCGGCTTTTTTCGCCAGGTCTGCAACGGTTTGCATCAGCCATTGTTCTTGCTGGGTGCGTGGCTGGGTGATCACCTGAGTCCGGGTGCCGCGTTTAGCCAGCCATTTCGACATCAGCAGCGAGACACCGGAGCCGATCATGCCAAATACAAAGCAGAAGATCAGCAGGTTGGTCAGATTCAGGCCACCGGTTTCATCCAGATAACGCCCCACCCCCAGCAGGTTGAGGGTGATGCTGGCCACCACTATGATCGCCAGGTTGGTTGCCAGAAATAAGGCAATTCTCATCATCGCTTGTGTTCTCCGTTAAGCAGTAAAAAGCTGTTTATTAGCAAAATCCGCGTAAACCATCGCCCATTCGGGCGGTGATATAAGTGGAGACTGCAAAGCAGTCATGGGTTGCTGCTCGCAACCA
>SKHR01000099.1 GCA_007116865.1 Marinospirillum sp.
CGTGAAGCAGAGCTTGGACTCACCGGCGGTGACCCGCAGCATCTGGTTTACATCGATGGCAAACCCGTAAGCAAGCTGGATTCAACCGATCTGACTGATCAACTGGAACAGCTGATTCGCCAACAGGCACAGCGTAAACAGGCCCGGCTTGACCAACAAATTGAACTTCACTCTGACCTTTGAACCTTTTTCGATCAGGAAAACCCCGTGTCTAAAAAAATCCAAGCCATTCGCGGCATGAACGACCTTCTCCCTGAGCAGTCGCCACGCTGGCAGTATCTTGAGGAGTGCATTCGCCGCTTGGTCGCCGCCTATGGCTACCGTGAGATTCGGATGCCGATTCTGGAGCAAACGGCCTTATTCAAGCGCTCAATCGGCGAAGTGACCGACATCGTCGAAAAAGAAATGTACACCTTCGAAGATCGTAATGGTGACAGCCTGACCCTGCGTCCAGAAGGCACCGCTGGCTGTGTCCGTGCCGCCGAAGAGCACGGGCTGCTGTTCAACCAGCAGCAGCGTCTTTGGTACGCCGGCCCAATGTTCCGCCATGAGCGCCCACAAAAAGGCCGCTACCGCCAGTTCCATCAGGTCGGCGTTGAAACCTTCGGCCTGGAAGGTCCAGACATCGATGCCGAATTGATCATGATGTCGGCACGTTTATGGCGCGAACTCGGCATTCTGAATGCGCTCACCCTGGAACTCAACACCCTGGGCAGCAGTGAGTCACGCCAAGCCTACCGTCAGGCCCTGACCGACTACTTGAGTCAGTATCATGCGCAACTGGATGAAGACAGCCAGCGCCGCCTGACAACCAACCCCTTGCGGATTCTGGACTCCAAAAATCCGCAAACTCAAGCCCTGCTGCAAGATGCCCCGCGTTTTGACGACTATCTGGATGAAGACAGCCGCGCGCACTTTAACGGCCTGTGCCAGCTACTGGATGCCGCGGGCATTCAGTACACCCTTAATCCACGCCTGGTCCGTGGTCTGGACTATTACGGCAAAACCGTTTTTGAATGGACCACCCAGGCGCTGGGCGCACAGGGCACGGTCTGCGCGGGCGGTCGTTATGATGCCCTGGTTGAGCAACTGGGCGGCAAGACCACACCCGCAGTCGGGTTTGCCATGGGCGTGGAGCGGCTGGTGCTACTACTCGAAACGCTCAAGGTCTTTCCTGATCGCATTGACCAAACAGTCGATGTTTACCTGGCCGCCAACGGTGAAGGGGCAGAGAGTTATGCCCTGCTTTTAGCCGAGCGTTTGCGCAGTGAATACCCGGATCTGCGACTGCTGACTCACTGTGGTGGTGGGCAGTTTAAAAAGCAGATCAAAAAGGCCGATCAGTCCGGCGCTCAACTGGCCCTGCTACTGGGTGAAGAGGAAATGAGCCGCGGGGTTGCCAGCGTTAAATTCCTGCGCCAGGATCTCGAACAGACCGAATTACCCATCAGTGACTTGGCTCGCTTTCTCAAAGATCATTTGCAAAGCCGCTGAGGGTCGTTAAAATGTGGAACATTTTTAAACTGAACGATGGATGCCCTTATGCGCGGTGATGACGAGCAGCTTGAAAGCCTGAAAGAGTGGTGGGATAAAAACGGCAAATCACTGATTGCCGGTGTTGTGATTGCCATTGTCGGGGTTGGTGGATGGAAAGGCTGGGAAAACTATCAGATTTCTCAGGCGGAGTCGGCCTCTTCGCTTTATGCGCAATTAAGTCAGCTCGTCAATGCCAGTGCCACCGAGCAGCGTGATGAGCAGGCGCATGCCTTAATCACTCAACTGACAGACAATTTCAGCCGCAGTGTTTATGCTGACTACGCTCGCCTGATCGCCGCCCGCTTAGCAGTTGAGAACGAACAGTTGGAAGAAGCCAAAGCCCATCTGCAAACCGCTATGGATGCCACTCGGGTTGAAGCCGTTGAACTGGTCGCCCGTTTACGTCTGGCGCGCATTCTGCATTCTTTGGAGCAGCATGAGGAAGCGCTGGGGCTTTTAAATCAAAGCAGTGCCGGTGGCTTCACCGCAGAGTATGAAGCCCTGCGTGGCGACCTGCTAATGGCCACTGGCAATACTCTGGAAGCCCAGTCAGCCTATCAAAGAGCCCTGGAAGCCAGCCAACAGGCCGGAGAAGTTTCTCCTTTGGTTGAAATGAAACTCAGCCGCCTGACTGATCTGGGTGATGCCTGATGCCACTGATGTTGCGATGCGGGGGGCAGCTCGCGGTGGCAGCCTTTGCTGGCTTGCTGCTGCTTGGCTGTAATTCCTTACCCGAGCCTCAGTACCCCCCCAACCCCTTGCCACAGCACACCAACCAGGCAGATCTCAGCAGTGAATGGCGAGATCACTCAGGGTTTGGTGATCGCTGGCGCGGTTATGATCTCCAGCCCGCACTGCAGGATAACTGGCTGATCACCGGTGATGCGCAAGGCCGAATCCAGGCTTTTGATCTGGATGATCGCCGCTGGCCACGCGGCCCACGTCTGTTATGGCAGGACCAGCTCGATAGTGGCGTCAGTGCAGGCATCACCCTGCATCAAACTCAGGTTTTCATTCCCACCCAAAATGGCGAGCTCATCGCCCGTGATCTGCATAGCGGTGAAACCCTATGGGAAGTGCGCTTGCCGAGTGAAGCACTCAGCCCTGCCCAGATTCTTGAAAACCGCCTGGTGATTCAAACCGCGGATGGCAAGCTGACCACCCTGGATGCTACCACTGGCCGTACCTTGTGGCAGTACGACAGTCTGGTTCCCCTGCTCACATTAAGAGGCACCGGAACGCCCACCCTGAGCAGCACCCATGTTTATGCCGGTTTTGCCAATGGTCGACTGGTTGCTCTAGACAGCCGTACGGGCCAGGTTCGCTGGGAAGCGGCTGTCGCTCAGCCTTCAGGACGCACCGATCTGGAGCGCCTGGTGGATGTCGATGGCCAACCGCTGCTGCATGAAGGCGCCTTATACGTCACCAGCTATCAGGGGCAAACCCGAGCACTCGATGCCTTTACGGGGCGCAGTCGCTGGGATCGTGACCTGTCTAGCTATCACTCGCCGCTGATTCATCGCCAAGCCTTGATTGTGGTGGATGAGGCCAGTCGCATTCATGCGCTGGATATGCGCTCAGGTGCCAGCCTGTGGCAACAGGATGCGCTCTTTGGACGCAGCCTCACTGCACCGGTACTGCTTGAAGACACCCTGGTGGTTGCTGATTTTCAAGGTTATATCCACCTGATTGATCCAACCAGCGGAGCGCTGTTGGGGCGTCGTGGTTTTGATTTAGATGGTATTCGGGCCACTCCAGTCGTAGACCAGGATCGTCTGCTGGTGCATTCCATTCGGGGTCGCATTGGCCTCTTCACCCTTAAGAAACGCTAAAACATGTTGCCTGTCATCGCTCTGGTTGGCCGTCCCAATGTCGGCAAATCGACCCTTTTTAACCGTCTGACTCGCAGCCGGGATGCGCTGGTGGCGGACTTTCCTGGCCTCACGCGTGATCGTCAGTATGGTCAAGGCCGCGTTGGTGAACGCCCCTATCTGGTGATTGATACCGGCGGGATCACGGGCGATGAGGAAGGACTGGATGCCGAAATGGCACGCCACTCGCTTCAAGCCATCAATGAAGCCGATATCGTTTTGTTTCTGGTCGATGCCCGCTCCGGGGTGACCCCAGCGGATCAATTGATTGCCCGCTACCTGCGCGAACACAATAAAACCGCTCACCTGGTCGTCAACAAAACCGATGGTCTGGATGCGGCCAGCTGGAGTGCCGAGTTTTACGAGCTGGCCATGGGGCAACCCTATTTGATTGCCGCCAGCCAAAATCGCGGCATCACCAGCATGATGACTGAACTGCTCCCCAGCCTTTCTGATGCACCGGAAACCAGTGAGCCCGCCCCCATCGAAGTGGACGAAGTCTCACCTGAAGCTGCGGATGCTACCCTGGCCGAACAATCCCGCCAGCAATCAGATCGGCCTCTACGCTTTGGCATCATTGGCCGCCCCAATGTTGGTAAGTCGACACTCGTCAATCGTATTCTGGGTGAAGAGCGGGTGATCGTTTATGACCAGCCCGGCACCACCCGCGATGCCATCACCATTCCGTTTGAGCGCAATGGCAAACCCTTTGTCCTGGTCGATACCGCAGGCATCCGTCGACGCAAAAACATCACCGAAGTGGCAGAAAAGTTCTCCATCGTCAAAACCCTGCAGGCCATCAAGGACTGCCAGGTGGCCGTGCTGGTGATTGATGCCCGCACCGGTCTGGTTGAACAGGATCTGCATCTGCTGAGCTTTGTTCTGGAAGAAGGCCGTGCATTAGTCCTGGCTGTGAACAAGTGGGACAATCTGGATGCGGAACTGAAAGACAAGATTCGCAGCCAGGTCAAAGAACGCCTTGGGTTTGTTGATTATGCCGACCTGCATTTTATCTCTGCCCTGCATGGAACAGGCGTTGGTGATGTATTCCGTTCGGTTGAGAAGGCCTACCGCGCAGCGATCAGTCACTGGTCAACCAACCGCCTGACCACTCTGTTGCAGGACGTGGTCAGTGAGCATGCACCACCCATGGTCAATGGACGGCGGATCAAACTCCGTTATGCTCACCAGGGCGGCATGAATCCACCCATCATTGTGGTTCACGGCAATCAGACCCATGCGCTGCCGGATAGCTATAAACGCTACTTGATGAATACTTTTCGTAGAGTATTGAAAGTTTCAGGCACACCCTTGCGTTTTGAGTTTCGCAGTGGCGACAACCCCTATGCACCTGAAGCGAAAACCAGCCGTGAACAAGCCAAAGCCCGTCAGCTCCAGCTCACCAAA
>SKHR01000152.1 GCA_007116865.1 Marinospirillum sp.
ACAGATTGATGAATCCACCCAGCGCCTGTCTTTCACTACCCGCCAGCCGAGCGAGTCACTGCTGCAATGGCTGGACTGGTCACCCTGGCCCTGGCTGCAGGGCATGACGGAGGTTCAGGGTGACGTCTGGTTGCAACCAGACGCCTTGAGCCTGGATCTGGCAGTGGATCTGACCCAAGTGGCGCTGGATTTACCGCCCCCTCTGACAAAACCGGCCGGTGAGCCGCAGCGTTTGAATCTGCACTTGGACATGAGTGATGAACGCTGGCCTTTGCAGGCCGGGATTGAGGGGCATTTAAGTGCGATTTCTCACTTGGCGGACGCAGATTCAGGAACCCAGGTCTGGTTGTTTGATACCCATCTGCCAGAGGCACCGGAACCTCCTGGGCAGCCAGGTTTGTTGATGAGCCTGATGTTCAGTGAGCTGCAGGCAGACCCCCTGATCCGCTGGTTGCAGACCTATTATGGGCCCACCTCCTTGTCGGTGCTGACGGGTCAAGAAGAGACGGCAACCTTGCCACGCATTGAGCTGCAAACCCCTCAGTTATGGCTGCAAGCGCAAAGCTGGGGCAGTCTGGATTTACGTATTCAACCTCATCCTCGCGGTTTGGAGGCTCTCTGGGTCAATTCCATTGCCAGTGGGCAGTTACAGACTTTTCCTGGCGGGATTGATGTGCAGCTTTCACACTTGTCGCTGCCTAAAACTCAGGTAGATGCTGAGGTGGGTTTGCGTTTGCCGCTTTTTCCGGTGGCGGACCCTTGGCAGCAGGCGGACTGGCGTCATCTGCCCGATATGAGCTTTAAGGTTGACGCCCTGAGCTATGGGGATCAGGCCCTGGGTCAATGGCAGGCCCGTTTGATCACGGATGAACAGGGGGTGGGACTGACGGATGTTCACGGCAAGATGGGTGAAACGGAGGTGCAGGCAGAGGCCTTCTGGCAACAGGGGGATGCGCCCCTCACCCAGATCAATGCCCATCTGCAGGGGCGAGACCTGGCACCGGCCTTGCGAGCAGTATTGGCCGCCCCCGCTCCCTTGGTGTCCTCGCAGCATCAGATTGAAACACAGCTGGAATGGCCGGCCTCACCGCTGGGTTTTGCGCTGATTGATCTGCAAGGCTGGATGCGCTTGCAGCTGAATGACGGGCATTTCCCTCAATTGGATGGCCCCACCCGAGGTGTCAGCCGTCTGTTGGGGTTGATGAATATGGATCGCCTGGTCAGACGCCTGCGCCTGGATTTTTCGGATATTACGGCTGATGGCCTGAGTTTTGATCAGCTTCAGGCCAACTATGTTTTTGAAGCGGGTTATTTGCGCACTCGTGAACCAACCCGAATGCTGAGTGCATCCAGCCGCCTGACTCTGGTGGGTGATTTGAACTGGATTGATGAAACCCTGGATCAGCGTTTGACCGTTGAACTGCCGGTCGGTCAAACCCTGCCTCTGGCTGCGGTGTTGGCCGGTGCGCCTCAGGTGGGTGCGCTGTTATGGGTGACCCAGAAGGTATTTGCCAACTGGATCAACACCTATACTCAGGCTACCTATCGTGTTCAGGGGCCGATTTCGCAGCCAGAAATCGAGCTGGAACGCCTATTCTAGATGCGCTTCAGCGGTGGATCTCAGTAGTTTGAATAGTTTGCGTGTCTGCGCGGGTGGTTTGTTCAGACTGGCTTCTTTGCGGGCATTGCGAACGAGTTGAGCCAGTTGCTGGCGATCTGCCTGAGGGTAGGTATCAATGTATTCAGCCAGGGCGGTATCCTCGGCCAGCAGGCGGTCCCGCCAGTGTTCAATTTGCTGGAAAAAGCGCGCATGAGCTTCACTGCTGGCATCATAAAGCGCCATCTGTTCGGCCAGCTGTTCGGTGTCTCTTTGACGAACCAGTTTGGCAATCCGGCGCAACTGACGGCGTTTGGCCTCGTGTGAAGCAATGCGGTCGTACTCTTCTAAAGCCCCTTGCAGGTCAGCATCCAGATCCAGTTTTTTACGCTGGGCGGTGTTCAGCTCGGTCAATTGTTTAGCAAGCTGGTCGAGTGCCTGAACCTGGCGCTTGGCCTCACTTTTGCTAATGATCACATCTTCTTCGGCGGTTGCCAAAGGGTCGATCCTAGTCTTCTTCGTCAAAACGGGCCTCAATCAGTGAGATCAGTGCATCCAGGGCCTGGGCTTCATCTTCGCCGTCTGCCAGTATACTCAGTTCTGTGCCACAGGGCGCAGCGAGCATGAGTAGCTGCATGATGTTGCGTGTGTTCGCTGTTTTATCGCCCAGGCGGATAAAGGTTTGCGCTTGATAAGGTTGACTCACCTGTACCAAACGAGTGGCGGCACGGGCATGAAGACCGCGTTTGTTTGTCAGTGTGATTTTTTTTTCAAGCATGGTTTGATCGTTTTTATCTTTTACCCGGCCAATTCGCTGGTCGCCAGTTCACGATGACGAATCTGCACATCGGCGTGGTGTGTTTTGAAGTACTGCCCAAGCTTTTCTGCGAGATAAACCGAGCGGTGCTGTCCCCCAGTGCAGCCGACTGCCAGGGTCACATAACTGCGATTGCTTTTGATGTAACGGGGCAGCCAGGTGCGGACAAATTGAACGATGTCGTTAAACATGGCTTGAGGCAGTTCATGGCCATCAAGAAAATCGATGACAGGTTGATCCAGTCCGGTGAAACCTCTGAGCCGTGTCTCCCAAAAGGGGTTAGGCAGGCAGCGGACATCAAAGACCAGGTCAGCATCCAGGGGAATGCCCCGTTTAAAGCCAAAGGACTGAATTAACAGGGTGGTTTCCTGCTGCGGTTGGCGCGCAACCTGCTGGGCAATGGTGTTGCGCAGCTCATGCACTGACAGGCGGGTGGTGTCCAGAGTGAGGCGTGCCAGACTGGCCAAAGGGTCCAGCAGTTGCTGCTCTTTGGCAATGGCCTCACTCAGCGAGAGGTCACCGTGGCGGGTCAGTGGATGGCGTCGGCGTGTGGCCGAAAAACGTTCCATCAGGGTTTTATCGCTGGCATTGAGGTAGACCACATGACAGTCAACCCCTTCGGCTCCCAGCTCTTGCATGATGGTCGGGAAGTGATCCAGGTCCTGAGACAGGTTGCGCGCGTCAATGCTCACGGCGACACGGCTTAGGTTGCTCTGGACACGCGCCTGCTCTGCCAGAGGAATCAGTAGTCCCGCAGGCAGGTTGTCGATGGCGTAGTAACCCAGGTCTTCCAGCGCGTGCAGCGCCGCACTTTTGCCTGAGCCAGAACGGCCACTGATGATCACCAGCTGCATGGAAAACTCCCGTTTAGCCCGAACTCGGTACAGAGTCGGCTGGCTGGGTGATTAAAGTGAAGAGTTGCTCAGGCTGGTCAGTATTGCGTAGCGCTTTGCGCAGGGTCTCATCAGAAAACCGCTCGGCTAAAAGCGCGAGGGTCTGCAAGTGGGCTTCATGCGCTTCTTCCGGTACCAATAGCACAAAAATGAGATCGACCGGATTGCCATCCGGCGCATCGAAATCAATTTTATCGCGCAGGCGAATAAATGTACCAACCGCCTGATGGCAGTGGCTGATTCGACAATGAGGCAGGGCAATGCCCTCGCCGATGCCAGTGCTACCGAGCTTTTCCCGCGCGATCAGGCGGGAAAAAACCTCTTCAGCGTCCAGTGCTGGAATATGTTGAGCAATGAAGCGGCTAAAATATTCGAACACTCTTTTTTTGCTTCCCCCGGGCACACCAAACAAGGTGCGCTCCAGGGTCAGTATTTCATTCAGAGCCATGCTGCTCGCCTGGTCCGGTTCAGTGAGAAGCGCCGTGTTGACGGGCTTGGATTTTTTCTTTGTGCTTGATGAGCTGGCGGTCAACCTTGTCAATCAACTGGTCAATTGAAGCATACATATCTTCTGCTTCACCTTTACCGTGAATCTCGCCGCCTGCCACATTCAGTGTTGCTTCTGCAATCTGGCGCAGTTTATCGACCGTCAGAGTGACCTGGACATTGGTGATCTGATCAAAATGGCGCTCCAGTTTGGCAAATTTGGTTTCGACATAGTCGCGCAGGGCGTCGGTGAGTTCAACGTGGTGGCCAGTGATGTTCAGTTGCATAGAGTCAACTCCTGATTGATGGGTGTTTGTTCCTTCATTGTAACCTTTTTCAGTATAAAGCAAAGCCTTATCCAATGGTCTAGCTGAGACGCTTGCGCTCACTGGAAGGGGGAATATTGAGTGCTTCGCGGTATTTGGCAACCGTGCGTCGGGCAATTTGTATGCCGCTTTGAGCTAAGAGCTCTGCCAGTTTGTTGTCAGACAAGGGCTTGCGTGGCGGTTCCGCCGCAATGAGCTTTTTGATCATGGCGCGGATCGCGGTTGAGGAGGCTTCTCCGCCACTGCTGGTTGAGACATGGCTGGAGAAAAAGTACTTGAGCTCGAAAATGCCGCGCGGGGTGTGGATGTATTTTTGTGTGGTGGCGCGAGAGACGGTGGATTCGTGCATATCAATCGCCTGAGCAATGTCCGCCAGCACCATGGGTTTCATGTACTCATCGCCCTTTTCTAAAAAGGCCTGCTGCACTTCGACGATCTTGCTGCCAACCTTGAGCAGGGTTTCACAGCGGCTTTGCAGGCTTTTGATCAACCACTGGGCTTCCCGAAAATTGTCTTTAAGGTATTGGTTGGTATCGCTTTGGTCCGCGCGCCGGATCATCTCGGCATAGTGGGGCTGAATGCGCAGTTTGGGCAGGGTTTCAGGATTGAGTTCGACTTTCCAGCCCTGTGCGGTGCGGGTCACCAGCAGGTCTGGAACAATATAGGCGGCGGTTTCACTGGAAAGGCTGCTGCCTGGTCTGGGATTGAGCCGTTGAACCAGATCGATCACCTGCTGCAAAGCGGCTTCGTCAGGTAGCTTGAGGCGGCGCAGCAGAAAACGATAATCACGGCTGGCCAGTACTTCCAGGTATTGATCAACCAGGCGTCGGGCAGCGGCCAGCCAGGGTGTGTCCTTGGGCAGTTGATCCAGTTGCAGCAGCAGGCATTCGCGCAGATCCCGCGCACCCACACCAGCCGGGTCAAAGGTTTGAATCAGTTTGAGCTGGGCGATGACTTCTTCATAACTGAGATCGGCAAAGTCGGCATCCTGGGCACGCAGGGCATCACAGATCACCTGGGGATCTTCGGTGAGGTAGCCTTCAGGACTGATGCTGTCAATCAAGGCCTCACCAATTTTGCGATCCAGCGGGTTGTGCCCGGTCAGGTTGAGCTGCCACAGCAAGTGGTCAATCAGGGAAGTCGCCGGAGTGTCTCGCTCAAACCAGTCCAATGAATTGTCGTGATCTGTGCCACTTGAGCTGGGTGAGTAATCATTGCTGTAAACATCTTCCCACTGACTATCAACGGGGAGCTGGTCGGGGAGCTGATCCTGCCAGTCTTGCATTTCCTGGGTTTGTGAGGCGGCCTGTTCAGCTTTGAGCGCTTCGCTGGCGGTGGTGTCGAAAGGATCAACTTGAGGCTCAGGAGTGTTGTCTTCGTTTTCTTCCAGTTCAAGCAGTGGATTGGATTCCAGTGCCTGCTGAATTTCCTGCTGTAAATCGAGCGTCGAGAGTTGCAGTAGATAGATGGCCTGCTGCAACTGGGGTGTGATCACCAGATTCTGTGAAAGATTCAGTCCCAGACTGGGTTTTATCGACATGATGCACAGCGTCCTGACTTGAAAGATAAAAAAACGTCGTAGAGTAAGCGATCTGTCGCGTCGCCTTGGCAAATATCATGCCATAACTTGGCCATCATATTACAGTCTGAAGTCTTCTCCTAGGTAAACCCGGCGAACATCGGCATTGGCAAGAATGCTCTGGGCATCCCCTTCAGCAATCAAACACCCCTCGCTGACGATATAAGCACGTTCACAAATAGCAAGGGTCTCACGCACATTGTGGTCGGTGATGAGAATACCGATATGCCGCTGTTGAAGCTGACGGATGATGCCCATGATGTCGGCGACAGAAATCGGATCAACACCGGCAAAGGGCTCATCCAGCAGGATGAAATCCGGCTCACTGGCCAGAGCACGAGCAATTTCAACCCGCCGCCGCTCCCCACCGGAAAGGCTCATGCCTTGGCTGCGGCGAACATGGCCGATATTGAATTCTTCCTGAAGCTGCTCAAGCATTTGCTTCTGGGCGCTTTTACTGAGGTCTTTGCGCAGTTGCAGGATGGCTTTGAGGTTGTCTTCAACGCTGAGTTTGCGAAACACCGAAGCTTCTTGGGGCAGATAACCTAAACCTGCTCTGGCACGGCCATGCATGGGCAGCGCGGTGATGTCCTGTTGATCAAGCAGCACTTGACCGGCATCCGCCTTGACCAGCCCAACAATCATGTAAAAAGAGGTGGTTTTGCCTGCGCCATTCGGTCCCAGCAGACCCACGATTTCGCCCTGGCGAACCCTGAGACTGATATCCCGAACCACCTGACGCCCCTTGTAGCTCTTTTGCAGGTTCAGGGCTTTGAGTTCCTTGCTCACTGACGCGCTCCACTCGGTTGTGGGGTGAAAATCATTTCGACTCTGGGGGCATCGGGTGTGTCGGCTTGCTGGGCTTCGATGTCCTGACTGGTGAGATGATAAATCAACTGATGGCCTTGAATCAGGTCTTCTCCTTGAATCAAGCGGGCCTGTCCGGTCAGTATCAGACGGTCTTCAGCCGGGTGGTAATCGATGGTTTCTGCCCAGCCTTCTATTTGTGCCTGATCCAGGCTAGGCAGATCACGAAAATAGGCCAGCTGATCACTGCTGCTGGCTTCGGCGAGGGCGCGGGATAACTCCCCTTGTGGATTGCGCTCCAGGGTCATGACTTCCGATTCAATTCTAAGTTCGCCCTGAGTGGCGATCACATCACCGGAGTAGCGCGCTTTTTGCGCCTGGTTGTTCCATTGCATTTGTCGTGATTCAACTCTTACAGGTTGTTCACGGTCTTCGGGCAGGGCCTGCAGCGGCAGGCTGAGCAGGGCAAAAACACCAAAACTCAGGCTGGTCAGTGCGACCATGCGCCAGGATAAGATCATGTTAACGCTCCGAATCAGTGATCGCAGAAGGTGGCAGGTAAACACCTTGTACCGCATTGGGCAGCAAAAAGGTGCCACGATTCAAGTCTGCCTGCAAGCCGATTCCCTCGGTGGTGCCACCCTCACTGACCAGGCGCACAGGGTCCTGGGTTGAGGCGGTTTGCTCGTCTAAAAAAAGCCACAGGCGCTGGGTTTGTAATTCCGGGGTATAGACTGTGGCGGGGTTGTCCGGGGTGAGGCGGACATTTTGCTGCAGCAATAACTCAGATGACTGGGTCAGGGTGCCTTGTTGGGCCTGGGCAATCCAGCGTTCACCGGCCAGGTTGAGATGAAGCAGGTGGGGCTGATGAATTTCAGTGCGGTCAGCCTGGGGGTAGAAAACCGCCTCGGTGCCTTGCAGCCACTGATAAGCCCGCCCGTCTTGGTCGTAGCGAATCAGCCGAGGCTGTTCTATGAAGTCGGAGGGCTCACCGTGATGGGCTGGAAGTGGTGTGTGAGGCTGGGGTAGGCGGCCTTCCTGGAGCCAGATCAGCCATAGCGCCAAGCCAAGCAGCAGAATCAACAGCCCGATGCTGTAGAAAAGGCGTGCCCCGGATCGATGGGTGACCGCTCTAGTCATCAGGGGCGGGTGTAGAGATAGTGATCCATGCAGGCTTTCCAGGTGCCTTGGGCCTGCATGATCAGATCACAGAGTTCACGAACGGCACCCTGTCCGCCTGTTTGTCGGGTCACATAGTCACAGTGGTGACGAATATAGTCTGGGGCGTTGATCACACTGGCACCAAAGCCGGCTTTTCGGATCGCCGACAGGTCGGGCAGATCATCTCCGCAGTAGCCCACCTGAGCCCAGTCGAGTTGAAAGCGGTTGACCAGTTCGGTCAGAGCCACCAGCTTATCTTCCCGTCCTTGAAAAACCAGATCGATGCCTAAGGCGGCGGCACGCTGGCGGACAATCTCTGAACGCCGCCCGGTGATGATCGCCAAGTGAACACCACTGGCTTGTAGCAGCTTGAGGCCCAGCCCATCCTGGGTATGAAAACTTTTGCTTTCGCTACCGTCCGCATGAAAGGTCAGGCGGCCATCGGTGAGCACACCATCCACATCCAGTGCGAGCAAACGCAGCGGCCGCAGCTTATCCAAAAGAGTGTTACATATTTCCATTACTTTGCCTCATGGCTGGGTTGGCTGGGGCCAGTGTATCAGATCACACCGGCGCGCAGCAGATCGTGCATGTTCAGTGCGCCGACCACCTGTTTGTCCGCATTGATGACCGGCAGCGCGTTGATTTTTCTGGTATCCATCAGATGAACCGCCTCGGCAGCGAGGATATCGGCGGTGACTGCCAGAGGGGCATGAGTCATCACTTCAGCGACCTTGAGCTGCTGCATGGGGGTATCCAGATCCAGGGTTCGGCGTAGATCACCGTCGGTATACACTCCTAGGAGATGCTGTTGGTTGTCCACCACGCAGGTGAATCCCAGGCTTTTGCGAGTCATTTCCAGCAGTGCTTCCTTGAGGGTGGCATTCGCATCGACCAAGGGGATGGCGTCCTGTTGATGCATGATGTCCGCTACACGCAACAGGAGTTTGCGCCCCAGACTGCCGCCCGGATGGGACAGGGCAAAGTCATCAGGACCAAACCCCCGAGCCTCCAGCAGGGCAATGGCTAAAGCATCGCCCAACACCAGAGCACAGGTGGTGCTGGAGGTGGGGGCCAGATTCATGGGGCAGGCTTCACGCTCGACCTGGGTGTTCAGGTGCAGGGTGCTTTCACGCGCCAGGGTTGATTGTGGCGCACCGGTCATGCTGATGATGGGCACGCCCATGCGCTTGAGCGGTGGTAAAAGTGCAGTGACTTCCTGGGTTTCGCCCGAGTTGGATAGAGCCAGCAGCAGATCCTTGCGGGTGACCATGCCCAGGTCACCGTGGCTGGCTTCGCCGGGGTGCATGAAAAACGCGGGGCTGCCAGTGCTGGCGAGAGTGGCGGCAATTTTATTGGCGATGTGGCCGGACTTGCCCATGCCGGTGACAATGATGCGGCCAGCACAGGCAAGCATCTGCTCACAGGCAAGATTGAAATGGACATCCAGCTGCTGGTCTAATGCCTGTAGCGCCTGGATTTCCAGGGCGAGGGTGCGTCGGGCGCTGGAAAGAAAGTCAGTGATCGGCTGAGTCAAAATGATGGCTCCGCAGCATAAGAAAGTCGTCGGCTTGCTTGTATTGCCGGGTTTTAATCCTTAGATTATACCCCTATTTGCCGCGTTGGAGCAGCTGCCAATCACGCAGCCTGGCCAGAAACAAGGACCTTTCATGACTGAGTCGCTGGGTATCATAAAAAACCTGCACTTCGCCAGAAATGACCGCCCGATTTTTTCCGGGGTGAACTTTCGTGTGCGCCGGGGAAAAATCACAGCAGTGCTGGGGCCTAGCGGCACGGGTAAAACCACGCTGTTGAAACTGCTCACAGGGCAGTTGCGTGCGGATCAGGGGGATATCAGCCTCTTTGGCGCATCGGTTGGAAGCCTGGGACGTGAAGCCCTGTTTCGGATGCGGGCGCGGATCGGCATGTTGTTTCAGTCCGGGGCACTGTTCACGGATATGTCTGTGTATGAGAACGTGGCTTTTCCGCTGCGAGTACACACTGATCTGCCCGAATCCATGATTCGAGATCTGGTGTTGATCAAGCTGGAAGCGGTTGGTCTGCGTGGTGCACGTTACTTGATGCCTTCTGAGTTGTCTGGTGGCATGACTCGCCGGGTGGCGCTGGCCAGAGCCATTGCTTTGGACCCGGAGCTGCTGCTTTACGATGAGCCGTTTGTGGGCCAGGACCCGATTTCCATGGGGGTGCTGGTGCAGCTGATTCAAAAGCTGAATCAGGTTTTGGGGCTCACCTCGGTGATCGTGTCGCACGATATCAGTGAAACCCTGGCGATTGCTGATTATGCCTATGTGCTGGCCGGTGGGCGGGTGATCGCAGAAGGAACCCCTGAGGCGCTGCAGCACTCAGATCAGGCCGATGTGCGCCAGTTTGTGGCCGGATTGCCGGATGGCCCCGTGCCTTTTCATTATCCGGCGCTTGATTTTGCTGAGGATTTACTCGCTCAAGGGGGCGCTCATGCTTGACTGGCTGGCCCATTTGGGGCGTCTCGGCCTGACACTGATCGCCGCTTTAGGACGTTCGGGTGTTTTTCTATTTCAGTCTTTGAATGGCTGGCCGCGTTCCAGCGAGGCCTTGCGCCTGTGGGTGTATCAGCTCTATTCGGTGGGGGTCTTGTCACTGCTGATCATTCTGGTTTCCGGTTTGTTCATCGGCATGGTGCTGGGTTTGCAGGGTTATACCATTCTGGTGGATTTTGGCGCTGAGCAGGCGTTAGGGCAGATGGTCGCTTTGACCCTGACTCGGGAGTTGGCACCTGTGGTGGCGGCCCTGTTGTTTGCCGGACGGGCAGGCTCGGCCTTGACCGCTGAAATCGGTTTAATGAAAGCCACAGAGCAGCTGTCGAGCATGGAAATGATCGGAGTGGACCCGCTGCGCCGGATCGTTGCACCGCGACTGCTGGCTGGTCTGGTGGCTTTGCCGCTGCTGTCTCTGGTATTTGCGATGGTCGGCGTGCTGGGCGGCTGGCTGGTGGGAGTCGATTGGCTGGGTGTTGATCCGGGGGCCTTTTGGAGCAATATGCAGGCTTCGGTGAGTTTTCGTGGTGATGTGGTCAATGGGCTGATCAAAAGCATCGTGTTTGCCTGGGTGGTGACCTGGATCGCTGTGTTTCAGGGTTACGATCTGGTGCCGACCTCTGAGGGTATCAGTCGGGCCACAACCCGGACCGTGGTTTATTCTTCGCTGGCTGTCCTGGGGCTGGATTTTGTCTTGACCGCCCTGATGTTCAGTAATCTATCTTGATAAGCAAGGAGTCGGTATGCCGAATCGGCGTTGGGTAGAGGTTGCGGTCGGAGGTTTCATGCTGATTGGCCTGATCGCTTTATTGTTTTTGGCTTTTAAAGTCAGTGGATTAAGTTTTGATCAGCGCAGCCAGGGGTTTGTAGTCGAGGCCTATTTTCGTGATATCGGCGGGCTTAAACCCCGTGCCAAGGTCACCCTGGCAGGGGTGGTGGTGGGTCGTGTGCAGCGGATTGAGCTGGATGAAGAATGGTTTGAAGCCAAGGTGACCTTGCAGTTAGAGGACGGCCTGGAAGGTAAGCTCAGCCGTGATACCGCTGCAGCCATTCAAACGGCAGGGCTGCTGGGTGATAACTATATTTCCTTGTCGCCTGGCTCAGATGAGGCGCTGCTGATGAGCGGGGATACCCTGTGGGAAACTCAGTCGGCATTGATTCTTGAACAGCTGATCAATCAGTTTATTGGTAATTCAGCCCGGGAGTGAGGCAATGGGATTGATTCGAGTCATCGGTGGGTTTTGTTTGCTGAGCCTGGTGTCTGTGTCCCTGGCCTGGGGGCAAGGTGCGTCGCCAGAGCAAAGAGTGGGTGAGGGCATCGAAGCCTTGACCGAGGCTTTTGAAGCCCACAAGGCGGATTATGAAACTGATCCAGCCGCGCTCTATGCCGCACTGGAACGGACACTGGATGACTATGTGGATTTTCGGCGCATTTCTGCCAGTGTGATGGGGCGCTATTTTCGTGCCGCCTCGCCGGAGCAGCGTTCCGCCTTTGTTCGCGTTTTTCGTGACAGTCTGGTACGCACCTTTGGCCGGGGTTTGATGAGCTTCGATTACCGTGAGTTTGATCTGGAGCTGCGTTCGCGCCCGATGCGCAACCCCAACCAGGCCAATGTTGAGCTGGATGTGCTTGCCGCCAATGGACAGCGTTTTCCGGTGGTTTTTGTGCTGGAGCAGATTCAGGAAGACTGGAAAATAGTCAATGTGGTGGTCAATGGTATCAATCTGGGGCTGACGTTTCGCAGCCAGTTTGAGCAGGCGATGGAGCAAAACCGGCGTGATTTTGACCGCGTGATCGCACAATGGACTCCTGATGAAGCCCTGCAAGAAATTCAGCAGCAGGTTGAGGCAGAGCAGCAGTGAGTGCACGCTGGCAAACCAGCCCTGAAGGCGTATTGACGCTGCTCGGTCGGGTCACCCTGCAACAGGCGGATGCGCTGGTTCAGACCCTGCCTTTGCCCGGCGGCCAGACCTGGACGCTGGATGTCAGTCAGGCAGAAGGAGAGGCCGCTCTGGTGCTGGTGCTGCTGGCTTGTTGGCGTCAGGCGCAGCAAGCTCAGCAGACGCTGGTGCTGCAAGGTGCCTCGGAATCCCTGATTAAACTCCTGCATCTCAGTGGGCTGGACGGCCTGTTTTCATGATCTGATCGCAAGCCGCTTGCACATGGGTTCATGCGAGGGTGTCAGATCGGTTATCATACGCAACGAATAAAGATGACTTAGAGTCAGGATCTGGCTCTTTGCCCCCAATCAGCGCTTAAAGATGTTTACAAAGACGCTTAATTTAGGAGCGAACATGCACGCAGACGCATTAAAAAAACTCTTGGAAACTCGGTTGCCCGAGTGTGAATTCATCGTGCGTGGTGATGATGGCAAGCATTTTCAGGTGATCGCAGTGGGTGAGGTGTTTGCCGAAATCACCAGCCCGGTGAAAAAGCAGCAGTTTGTCATGGCTCAGCTAAAAGAAGAGCTGGCAAATGATACGGTGCACGCTGTGTCGCTGAAAACCCTGACGCCTGCCCAGTGGGCTGAACAAAAAGACCGCTTGGTGGGATGATCCGAATTCATGGATAAACTGATCATACAGGGCGGTGGCCCTTTGTCTGGTGAAGTCTGGATTTCCGGGGCAAAAAACTCGGCCTTGCCAATTCTGTCGGCCAGCTTGCTGGTTAAAGGGCCGGTATCGATTGGCAATCTGCCGCATTTGCACGATATCACCACCCTGATCGATCTGCTCGGCGGTATGGGCGTGGAAGCCGTGGTCGATGAGCGGATGCAGCTGCAGCTGGATGCGGGTCGTCTGAAAAACGTGCGCGCGCCTTATGAAATGGTGAAAACCATGCGTGCCTCGATCCTGGTACTGGGGCCGTTGCTGGCGCGTCATGGAGCCGCTGAGGTCTCTTTGCCCGGTGGTTGTGCGATCGGCAGCCGTCCGGTGAATCTGCACATCAACGGACTCAAGCAGATGGGCGCCGATATTCGTGTGGAAGAGGGCTACATCAAAGGGCGGGTTGACGGGCGGCTGAAAGGTGCACGCATCGTCATGGATACCGTCACGGTGACCGGTACCGAGAACCTGATGATGGCAGCGACTCTGGCTGAGGGTGAAACCCTGCTGGAGAATGCGGCCAGAGAACCAGAAGTGGTCGATTTGGCCAACTTCCTCAACGCAATGGGTGCCAGGATCACTGGTCACGGTACCGATACCATTCGTGTTCAAGGGGTCGAGGCACTGCAGGGCTGCCATTATGATGTGATCGCAGATCGGATCGAAACCGGTACTTTTCTGGTGGCTGCCGCGGCCAGCCGTGGCTCCATCAAGGTCAAACAGACCCGCCCGGACATTCTTGATGCCGTACTGGCAAAGCTGGAAGAAGCCGGTGCCAAAATTGAAACCGGTGAAGACTGGATTCGCCTGGATATGCAGGGGCGTCGGCCTAAAGCCGTGAGCATCAAAACCGCCCCCTATCCTGGATTTCCGACCGATATGCAGGCTCAGTTCATGGCGATGAATGCCATCGCTGATGGAACCGGCAGCGTGGTAGAAACCATTTTTGAAAATCGCTTCATGCACGTACAGGAAATGTCGCGCATGGGGGCCGATGTGATGGTTGAGGGCAATACGGCGATCATTCGTGGTGTGGAAAAACTCACCGGAGCACCGGTGATGGCAACGGATCTGCGTGCTTCTGCCAGTCTGGTGATTGCCGGTATTGTGGCCGAAGGCGAAACCCTGGTGGATCGTATTTATCATATTGACCGAGGGTATGAGTGTATTGAAGAAAAACTCATGCACCTGGGTGTTAAAATCAAGCGAGTGGCGCAGTGAACACCCCGATGAAATCCAATGCAGACTGTTTAACCCTGGCCTTATCCAAGGGGCGAATACTTGATGACACGCTGCCGCTTTTGGCTGCTGCTGGTATTGAACCAGCTGAACCGATTCATAAAAGCCGCAAGCTGATTTTTGAAACCAACCTGCCCGGTGTACGTCTGCTGATCATCCGCGCCACTGATGTGCCCACCTATGTGCAGTTGGGTGCAGCGGATTTGGGTGTGTCGGGCAAAGACGTGCTGATGGAGCAGGGCGAAGAGGGGCTGTACGAGCCGCTGGATCTGAACATTGCCCGCTGCCGTTTGATGACTGCACGTCTAAAAGGGGCACCCATGCCGGTCGGACGTCGCCGTGTGGCCACCAAGTTTGTCCACCTGGCCAAGCAGTGGTATGCCAGTCAGGGCATCCAGGTAGATCTGATCAAGCTCTATGGAGGCATGGAGTTGGCGCCGATCATGGGGCTGGCCGATGAGATTGTTGATATCGTTGATACTGGCAACACGTTAAAAGCCAATGGCCTGGAAGCCTGTGAATCGATTGCCGAGATTTCATCCAGGCTGGTCGTGAACAAGGCATCAATGAAGCTTAAATTCAAGCAAATCCAGCCATTGATCGAGCGCTTGACCGCGGCAGTGGCCGCTGCAAATTAATTTTTTACACAGTTTGGTGAGGACATCATGGCATTGGCAATCCGCAGGCTAAAGGCCGGCAGTGCAGATTTTGATCAGCAACTTGACGCTCTGCTGGCGTGGGAAGGTGTTTCCGATGCCGCCGTGCAGCAGTCGGTTGATCACATCATTCAGCAGGTCAAAACCGGGGGTGATGAGGCAATTTTGGCGCTGACACAGACCTATGATCGCCACCCGGCTCAGCATTTTTCTGAACTGGAAGTCTCGTTGGAGGTGTGTCGCCAGGCGTTTGAAACCCTGCCTGTAGCTCGGCGTGAAGCGCTGGAAGTCGCGGCCCAGCGAGTGCGAGAGTATCACCAGAAACAACAGCAGCCTTCCTGGCAGTACACCGAAGCCGATGGCACGGTTTTAGGTCAACAGGTCACGCCACTGGATCGAGTCGGTGTGTATGTGCCGGGTGGCAAGGCGGCCTATCCTTCTTCGGTGTTGATGAATGTGTTGCCCGCCAAGGTGGCGGGTGTAGAAGAAATCATCATGGTGGCACCAGCGCCCGGTGGGGAGTTAAATTCACTGGTGTTGGCGGCGGCCTGGCTGACTGGGGTGGATCGGGTGTTTGCCATCGGTGGTGCGCAAGCGGTAGCGGCGCTGGCTTATGGTTCAGAAACCGTGCCACCAGTGGATAAGATTGTCGGCCCTGGCAATATCTTCGTGGCGACGGCCAAACGAGCCGTTTTCGGCAAGGTAGGGATCGACATGATCGCCGGGCCTTCAGAGATACTGGTGGTGTGTGATGGCCAGACAGATCCAGACTGGATCGCCATGGATCTCTTTTCTCAGGCAGAGCATGATGAGGACGCCCAGTCCATTCTGGTCAGTTGGGATGCCGGGTATCTGGATCAGGTGATGCAAAGCATTGAGCGCTTGTTGCCACAAATGGAGCGCGCAGAAATCATTCGTACCTCTTTACAGCAGCGTGGGGCTTTGATTCATGTCGCTGATCCAGCCGAAGCCATTCAGATGATCAATCGCATTGCGCCAGAGCACCTGGAACTGTCGGTTGAAGATCCTCAGTCCTGGTTGCCACAAGTGCGTCATGCCGGTGCGATTTTCATGGGTCGTTATACCGCTGAGGCCGTGGGTGACTACTGTGCGGGCCCTAACCATGTGTTGCCCACCTCAGGCACCGCGCGTTTTTCTTCACCCCTGGGGGTGTATGACTTCCAAAAACGCTCTTCCATCATCTTCTGCTCCGCTCAGGGCGCCAGTGATCTGGGTCGCGTCGCCGGTGAGCTGGCCGATGGTGAGTCATTGACTGCTCATGCGCAGTCAGCTCGTTACCGGATCAAAGATCAGTAGGTCTTTAGCGGCGGCTGGTCGGCTCATTGGCTGGCCGCTGGCCGATCACGGCGGTGACACTGAGCGAACGGTTTCCTCGGATCAGCTGAATCTCCGCCTCTGAGCCAGGCCTTAAGCTGGCAATGTAGTTGATCCCTTCCCGCGCGTGTTCCACCAGATGATCGTTGATCTGGGTGACCAGATCACCCGGCTGCAAACCGGCATTATAAGCCGGGCCATTGCGCAGTAACCCCGCGACTAAAACGCCGCGCCGCTCACGCAGCTGTAGCGACTGTGCCAGCCCCGGTGTGAGATCTTGCACCTCAATGCCCAGCCAGCCTCTGACCACGTAACCTTCATTGATCAAATCCAGCATGATCTGGCGTGCCAGGTTGGATGGAATGGCAAAACCGATGCCTTGAGAGCCACCAGAGCGGGAGAAAATCGCGGTATTGATGCCCAGCAACTGGCCGTAGGGGTTGATCAGCGCGCCACCCGAGTTACCAGGGTTGATCGCTGCATCGGTTTG
>SKHR01000252.1 GCA_007116865.1 Marinospirillum sp.
CAAGATAAGGGCTGGCTGCATTGCCCTGCAAGTCATGCAGTTGACCTTCCGCTGTTTGCAGCCAGACCTGAACACCCTGTGCCTCAGCCCAGGCGTTCCAGCGTTTGGCATCCGCCGGGCTAAAGCGCTGTAAATCACGCAACCAGCGCAGAATCACCAGCGTCTGCCGGGCGTCACTCAGCCACTCGATATGACCGATATGGCGCCCACCTTCCAGTTGTGGCAATAGCTCATAAAGCGGCGACAACAAACGCGACAAGGGCGGCTGCAACACCGGGCACTCACTGATGGCATGAATCTGCGCAGACTGGGCTTCACGAAACCCGATCACCCACTGCCCTGTTTTGCGCTGTTTGATGCCCAGTCGAGCACGCCGACGATAACCCCAAGGCTCAGCGTAAAGCGGTGCATCCCAGTCCGAAGCCGGAAAATCCAACAGGTGGCTCAGGCGTTGCTGCTTGTAAACACGCTGAGCAGATGCCGACAAGTGCTGCAGCTGACAACCGCCACAGGTACCAAAATGGCGACACAGGGGAGTGACACGATCCGGTGAAGGGGCCAACAAAGTTTCCAGCTCAGCCTCGGCATAACGCGCGTGCTCCACCCGCTGACCGATCAATACACGGTCCTGTGGCACCGCCCCTTTCACAAACAGGGTTTTGCCGGTGTGGTCACGGGTCACCCCGCGTCCATCATGGCTGAGATCCTGAATCAATAAACCTAGCTCCGTGCTGGCCAGTGCCTCAGCAGCAACGGGAGCCTTTTGTAGGCGCGAAGGTTTTTCCGCAGGTTTGCGGGTTTTACGGGGTTTTGCAAATAAACTGGCCATGCAAGCAAGGATTCCTAAACACTGGGCGCCTGCGCCAAGGCTGGCGGCGGCTGCATTAAAAGTTCAACAAAAGCGGCTGCGGCAGGACTCAAGGCCCGCTCACTGGGCCAGGCAACATACCACTGGCGTTTCAACGGCAAGCCCTGAAGGTCCAGGCGCACCAGGCTGCCACTGGCGATTTCTGCTTGAACCGCCTGTTCAGACAAAATGGCCAATCCCAGCCCGCCGATCACTGCCTGCTTGATCACCTCGTTACTCCCCAGTTCCATTCTGACCAGGGGTTTGATCCCATGCTGAGTAAAAAAGGTTTCGGTGACCAGGCGGGTGCCTGAACCCACCTCCCGAAGTATAAAGGGTTGTTGATCCAGTGCCTGTACCTTAATTCTGGATCGGTCTTGCCAAGGGTGACCCGCAGCCGCAACCAATACCAAATCGTTGGGTGCAAACACCTGTGCCACCGCCTGAATCTTTTCTGGGGGCTGACCAACGATATACAAATCATCTTCATGCCGGGTCAAACGCTGCATCACCTGTTCACGATTGCCCACAAACAAACTGGCTTCAATGCCTGGATGCTGGCGACAAAAATGGCCCAGCCAGCGCGGAATAAAAAACTGAGCCGTGGTCAGGATCGCCAGGCGCAAAAAGCCCTGCTCCAGACCTTGCAGGCTTTGCAGTTCATCACCGATCCGGCTCAACCGATGCAACACATCCCGCGCACCAGCCGCCACGACTCGTCCGGCTTCGGTCAAATATATACGTTTACCAACCTGCTCAAACAGGGGCGCACCCACGGCTTCTGCCAGTTGACGCACTTGAATCGACACAGCAGGCGGCGTCAGGTGCAAGGCCTCTGCTGCGCGCACAAAGCTGCCCTGCTCCGCCACCAGGCTGAAGACCTTGAGCTGATGTAAAGTGGCATGACGGATCGACATGATTAAACAAAACCAACGGTTAAAGTTAAAAACATTTAACTTTTATTAAATCACCTTCCTGACCAGAATACAATCAAGCGCACCCAAGTGGGTTAGCACCTCTAGAACAAAAACAACCATCCGTTAAGGAGAAGCACCATGGGGAAAAAGTATGAAGCCGGGGTTAAGGAGTATCGGGATACCTACTGGGATCCTGACTATACCCCAAGAGACAGCGATATTCTGGCCTGTTTTAAGGTTGTCGCTCAAGCGGGTGTCTCCAGAGAAGAAGCTGCTGCTGCGGTCTGCGCGGAGTCTTCAACCGCCACCTGGACCACCGTGTGGACTGACCTGCTGACCGATCTGGATTATTACAAAGGCCGTGCTTACGCCATCGAAGACGTGCCCGGCGACGATGAAGCCTTTTATGCGTTCATTGCCTATCCACTGGGACTGTTTGAAGAAGGCTCGGTTGTCAACGTCTTCACCTCCTTAGTGGGCAATGTGTTTGGCTTTAAAGCCGTGCGCTTCCTGCGCCTGGAAGATGTCCGCTTCCCGCTGGCTTTTGTCACCACCTGTGACGGCCCGCCCCATGGCATTCAGGTCGAACGCGACAAGCTCGACAAGTATGGTCGCCCCATGCTCGGCTGTACGATCAAGCCCAAGCTGGGTTTATCGGCCAAAAACTATGGGCGTGCAGTCTATGAATGTCTGCGTGGCGGCCTGGACTTCACCAAAGACGATGAAAACGTCAACTCTCAGCCTTTCATGCGCTGGCGTGATCGCTTCGAGTTTTGTCAGGAAGCCATCAATAAAGCGGAAATGGAAACCGGTGAGCGCAAAGGTCACTATTTGAACGTCACCGCACCCAACATGGAAGAAATGTACAAACGTGCCGAATTTGCCAAGGAAATCGGCTCTCGCATCATCATGAACGACTTTCTGACCACCGGCTTCACCGCGCATGCCAGTCTTTCACGCTGGTGTCGCGACAACGGCATGCTGTTGCACGTCCACCGTGCCATGCACGCGGTCATTGATCGCAATCCCAAACACGGCATTCACTTCCGAGTCCTGACCAAAGCCTTGCGCCTGCTCGGTGGTGACCACCTGCACTCAGGCACCGTGGTCGGCAAACTGGAAGGGGATCGTCAGGCCACCCTTGGCTGGATTGACATCATGCGCGACCGTTACATCAAGGAAGACCGTTCACGCGGCATTTTCTTTGATCAGGATTGGGGCCACATGCCCGGTGTGATGCCGGTTGCTTCTGGCGGCATTCACGTCTGGCACATGCCAGCCCTGGTTTCGATTTTTGGTGACAACTCCGTTCTTCAATTTGGTGGTGGCACCATCGGTCACCCCTGGGGCAATGCCGCCGGTGCCTGCGCTAACCGCGTCGCACTGGAGGCCTGTGTTCAGGCACGCAACGAAGGGGTTGAGCTGGAAAAAGAAGGCAAAAAAATCCTGACTCAAGCGGCTGAACACTCTCCTGAGCTCAAGGTGGCGATGGAAACCTGGAAAGAAATCAAATTTGAATTTGACACCGTCGACAAACTCGACGTCGCGCACAAGTAACGGAGACCTGATCATGTCAACGATTCAAGACTATCCCTCGCGTCTGTCCGATCCCAACAGTCGCAAACTGGGCACCTTTTCCTACCTGCCCCCAATGCAACCGGATCAGATACGCAAACAGATCCAGTACATCATTGATCAAGGTTGGAACCCGGCGATTGAACACACTGAACCAGAAGCGGCCGAGCATGACTACTGGTACATGTGGAAACTGCCAATGTTTGGTGAGACTGATTTAGATGCCGTTTTGAGCGAGATCGAAACCTGTAAAAAGGCCAATCCCGATCACCATGTTCGCCTGATCGGTTACGACAACCACCACCAGACTCAAGGCGCGAACATGCTGGTGCATCGCGCTGATTTCACCCTGTAACCCCTTGGCTGGATGGCGGACAGCTGCCTCCTGTTCCTCATCCAGCCCACCCTGTTTTTTTGCCGGAGTGACGAGCCATGAGCGACGATTTACGTGAGTCTTATTTGGTCAAGCAAGCCCCCTACTACGAGCCCGTGGCCGACGAGGTCAGCCTTTACGAAGCGGCCTACGGAGTGCGCATGCCGGTCATGCTCAAAGGCCCGACAGGCTGTGGTAAATCACGTTTTGTTGAGTACATGGCCTGGAAGCTTGGCAAACCCCTGATCACCGTCGCTTGTAATGAAGACATGACCGCCTCAGATCTGGTGGGTCGTTTTCTGCTCGATATCAACGGAACCCGCTGGCAAGACGGCCCGCTGGCGATTGCCGCCCGCATTGGCGCCATCTGCTACCTGGATGAAGTGGTCGAAGCACGTCAGGATACCACCGTGGTGATTCACCCCTTGACCGACCACCGCCGCCAGCTCCCACTGGAGAAAAAAGGCGAACTGATCAATGCACACCCTGACTTTCAGATCGTGATTTCCTACAACCCTGGCTACCAAAGCCTGATGAAGGATCTGAAACAGTCCACCAAGCAGCGTTTTGGTGCGCTGGACTTTGACTACCCGACGGCTGAAGTCGAAGCCAAAATTGTTGCTCACGAGTCCGGTGTTGACCCCAAAACCGCTGAAAAACTGGTCCAGATCGCCCAGCGCTCACGCAACCTCAAGGGCCATGGCCTGGATGAAGGCATGTCCACCCGCCTGCTGGTCTATGCCGGACAACTGATCGCCAAGGGCATTGATGCGCCAGCCGCTTGTCGTATGGCGCTGGCACGCCCCTTAACGGACGATCCAGATATGCGCGACACCCTGGACGCAGCGGTAGAAACCTTCTTTGGCTGACCATCGGGGGCCTGAACATGCCTTTTCAACTGGCCGAACACCGTGAAATGCTGATTCAGGCTGCGCCTGGACTGAATGACACCCTCGACAACCTTTTTCAGGAAGCCAGTCGCATCCTGACTCCACAGGGGCAAAAAGACTGGATCGAAGGCGCACAGGGCCTGATCAACCTGGGCAAAGGCCCAGACCTGCTGATCACCTACTTAGAAAACATGCCTCG
>SKHR01000082.1 GCA_007116865.1 Marinospirillum sp.
AGACGGCCAGAGGTCTTTCAGGGTGATCGGGTTACCGTTCTTGTCGGTGCCCAGCACGTCTTTTTCGATGTCAAAACGCACCGTACCAGCCAGTGCATAAGCCACGACCAGTGGCGGTGACGCCAGGAAGGCCTGCTTGGCGTAGGGGTGAATACGGCCATCGAAGTTACGGTTACCAGACAGTACCGCCGTGGCATAGAGATCACGGTCGATGATTTCCTGCTGGATTTTTGGGTCCAGTGCACCGGACATGCCGTTACAGGTGGTGCAGGCATAAGCCACGATACCAAAACCGAGTTTTTCCAGCTCAGGCAGCAGACCGGCTTCTTCAAGGTACAGGCGGGCGACTTTGGAGCCAGGCGCAAAGGAAGATTTAACCCAGGGCTTGCGCACCAGACCCAGTTCGTTGGCTTTTTTCGCCAGCAGACCAGCCGCGACCACGTTGCGCGGGTTGGAGGTGTTGGTACAGGAGGTGATGGCCGCAATGATCACTGCGCCATCGGGCATCAGGCCCTGTTCTTCCTGCTGGCGTGCGGCGTCCAGGTTACCGGCAATGCCTTTGGCTGCCAGGTCACTGGTGGAGACACGGGCATGGGGGTTGGAAGGGCCGGCCATGGTGCGAACCACGCTGGACAGGTCAAACTTCAATACGCGCGGGTACTGGGCTTTGACCAGGCTGTCGGCCCACAGGCCTGTAGTTTTGGCGTAGTTTTCAACCAGTGCCACCTGCTCTGGCTCACGACCAGTCAGTTTCAAATACTCGATGGTCTGCTCGTCGATGTAGAACATCGCGGCAGTCGCACCATATTCAGGCGTCATGTTAGAGATGGTGGCACGGTCACCGATGGACAGGCTGGAAGCACCTTCACCGAAGAACTCCAGGTAAGCACCGACGACTCGCTCCTTACGCAGGAATTCAGTCAGGGCCAGGACGATGTCCGTGGCAGTGATGCCGGGCTGACGCTTGCCGACCAGCTCCACACCGACGATGTCTGGCAGACGCATCATGGAGGGCAGACCCAGCATCACGGTTTCGGCTTCCAAACCACCCACACCGATGGCGATGACACCCAGGGCATCCACGTGCGGAGTGTGGGAATCCGTACCGACACAGGTATCGGGGAAAGCCACACCATCACGTGCCTGAATCACCGGAGACATCTTCTCCAGGTTGATCTGGTGCATGATGCCGTTACCGGCAGGAATCACGTCGACGTTTTTGAACGCGGTTTTAGTCCACTCGATGAAGTGGAAACGGTCTTCGTTACGACGGTCTTCAATGGCACGGTTCTTTTCAAACGCATCGGGATCAAAACCGGCGGCTTCCACAGCCAGCGAGTGGTCCACAATCAGCTGGGTAGGCACCACTGGGTTGACCTTGGATGGATCACCGCCTTTTTCCGCGATGGCATCACGCAGACCGGCCAGATCCACCAACGCGGTCTGACCCAGAATGTCGTGGCACACCACACGGGCGGGATACCAGGGGAAGTCCAGCTCCTGCTTGCGCTCGATCAGCTGTTTCAGCGAGTCGGTCAGGGCTTCGGGTTCACAGCGGCGCACCAGCTGTTCAGCCAGAACACGAGAGGTGTAAGGCAGGGTTTCATAAGCACCGGGCTGGATGGCTTCAACAGCCGCACGGGTATCGTAATAATCCAGCTGAGTACCAGGAAGCGGCTTGCGAAATTCTTTGTTCATCAGGGCTCACCATCAAAAGGGTTGGCTGCATCAAGTGTGATATTTGAGATGGCACCGGATCAGATGCCACCTCAGGATTGGTCTTAGGAACGCTCTGCAATCGGTGGTGTTGGACGACAGTCTTCACCCACATAATTGGCGCTGGGGCGAATGATCTTGCCGTCGATGCGCTGCTCGATCACGTGTGCGCTCCAACCAGAGGTCCGGGAAATCACAAACAAGGGGGTGAACATATCGGTCGGCACACCCATCATGTGATAACTCACCGCAGAGAACCAATCGAGGTTGGGGAACATCTTCTTCAGATCCCACATCACTGACTCAAGACGCTCGGCAATATCGTACATCTTGGTATTGCCCTGCTCTTCGGACAGCTGCTTGGCCACTCGCTTGATGACTTCGTTGCGCGGATCAGACACGGTGTAAACCGGGTGTCCAAAACCGATGATCACTTCTTTGCGCCCGACGCGCTCGCGGATATCGGCTTCGGCCTGATCCGGATTGTCATAACGCTTCTGGATTTCAAAGGCTTCTTCGTTGGCACCCCCATGTTTGGGGCCGCGCAGCGCACCGATGGCACCGGCAATGCAGCTGTAGAAGTCAGAACCCGTTCCAGCAATCACTCGGCCAGTAAAGGTTGAGGCATTGAACTCATGCTCTGCATAGAGAATCAGTGAGGTGTGCATCGCACGCACCCAGGATTCACGTGGCTTTTCACCGTGCAGCAGGTGGAGGAAGTGACCACCGATCGAGTCATCATCGGTTTCCAGATCAATGCGCTTGCCGTTGTAGGCATAGTGGTACCAGTAAAGCAGCATCGAACCCTGACAAGCCATCAGCTTATCGGCGATATCACGGGCACCAGGGTGGTTGTGGTCGTCCTTCTCAGGCTTGACACAACCCAGCACCGACACACCGGTACGCATCACATCCATTGGGTGCGCGGAGGGTGGCAATTGCTCCAGCGCAGCTTTCACCGCCGCTGGCAAACCACGCAAAGACTTGAGTTTGGATTTATACGCATCCAGTTCGGATTGAGTCGGTAATTTGCCATGCACCAGCAGATAGGCCACTTCTTCAAATTCGCAGGACTCAGCCAGATCCAGGATGTTGTAACCCCGGTAGTGCAGCTCATTACCGTTACGACCGACCGTGCACAGGGCCGTGTTACCGGCGGCAGTCCCAGACAGGGCAACCGACTTTTTTGGTTTGGGTAGCGTTGAGTTGTTATCGGACATCAGATGCTCCTCTTTATTCTGTAGCGACGATTAATCAACAGGATTCAAAACGGCTTACTTGTTCTTGCCTTGAGCAAACAGCTGATCCAGCTTCTGCTCGAAATCGTGGTAGTTCAGGAAATCATAAAGCTCCATGCGGGTCTGCATGGTGTCGATAACCGCTTTCTGATCCCCGTCATCCAACAGGTGCTGGAACACATTCAATGCTGCCTTGTTCGCCGCACGGAAGGCAGACAGCGGGTAAAGCACCATGGTGGCACCGTTTTCTGCCAGTTCTTTTTTGTTGAACAGGGGCGTGGCACCAAACTCAGTGATATTGGCCAGCAGGTGAGCGCCTTTGATGCCATCGGCAAAAGCCTTGTAGTCTTCCAGCGTGTGTACCGCCTCGGCGAAAATGCCATCTGCACCGGCTTCCAGACAGGCCTGAGCACGTTCAACCGCAGCATTCAGACCTTCCATCTGGAAGGCATCCGTGCGTGCAATGATGAAGAAGTCATCATCGGTTTTGGCGTCCACCGCCGCTTTAACGCGATCCACCATCTCCTGCAGGGAAACAATTTCCTTGTTGGGACGGTGACCACAACGCTTCTGCTGCACCTGATCTTCCAGATGCACCGCCGCGGCACCAGCCTTGATCATCTCTTTCACTGCACGCGCCATGTTGAATGCACCACCCCAACCAGTATCGATATCCACCAGTAAAGGCGTGTCCACCGCACTGGTGATACGGCGCACATCTTCCAGCACGTCGTTCATGCTGGTCATGCCCAGATCGGGCAAACCATAGGAGGCATTGGCCACGCCACCCCCAGAGAGGTAAATCGCCTGATGACCCACTCGCGTTGCCATCATCGCGTGATAGGCATTGATGGTGCCGACAATCTGCAGCGGGTTGTTGTCTTTGAGTGCCTGACGAAAACGTCCACCGGCTGTTAATTTCTGGGTCATGAGTTCACTTCCTCTTGGTTGTCTTGCTGTTTAAGTCGTTGAGTGGAAGAAAGCGTTTCCACCTGCTCACGCAGGCGCTTTTCCACATTGTTACGTGAGGCGCGTATATGACGACGCATCAGCATTTCTGCCAGCTCTTCGTCACGCTGCTCAATGGCATCAACTATTTGATGGTGTTCTTGGAAAGCACGCAACGGACGCCCGGTCGTTGCGCTAAAGCGGTAGCGGTACATGCGCACAAGATAGTAAAGCTCACCACATAACAGCTCGACCAGCTTACGGTTACCGCTGCCACGGACAATGCGATAGTGAAAATCCAGGTCGCCTTCTTTTTGAAAATAGGCCACCCCTTCCTGTAATTCGGACTGAGCCTCATGCGCCTCTAGCAGTTGACGCAGCCCCGCCACCTCATGCGCAGGCATTTTGCGCGCAGCAAGACGGCAGGCCATGCCTTCCATTGCCTCACGCACTTCATAAAGCTCAAGCAGCTCTTCCAGTGACAGGGAGACCACCCTCGCGCCCACATGAGGAATGCGGGTGACCAGATGACGACCTTCCAGCCGCCGCATGGCTTCCCTTAAAGGGCCACGGGAAATACCATAACGCTTGGCCAGACCGGGTTCAGTGATTTTGCTTCCCGGTGCCAGCGAGCCGGTGACGATCTCTGCCTGAATATCTTCAAAAACCCGATCAGCCAGGGTTCTGCCCTCCGCACTTTCGAGGGCTTGAGGATAGATTTCTGCCATTTCTGCCTGAACTTGGGACATCTCACACCTGTCAACAGTGTCAACAATTTGTTGATTGAGCCTGCAATGTAGACAGATGAGCGGGGTGAGTCAATCACAACCTTAGTATGAAACCCTATCAACAAAACTGACAACATGCTGATATAGAAAGGATAAAAACCTTATTC
>SKHR01000141.1 GCA_007116865.1 Marinospirillum sp.
GATAATAAACCCGCCCCATCCAGCAGGCGATCAACCCGGTTTTGGGTCGCCACCCGCTGGTATCACCCGCGGGGGCCAACCACTGAAACTGACCCAGGCGACTGAGCATCCAGAACAGGCCGCCAGCCAGAAACAATTGCGTCAATGCCAGGCCCACCGCTTCAGCGGGATTGAACTGGTATTTGAGTGCCTGAAAAATCGCTACTTCCAGGGTGCTGGCGGCCGGCCCGCCCCCAAGCGCGAGCACAACGGCAAAACTGTTAAAACACAAAAGAAAAATAAAACCGGCCAGGGCAGGTAGCAGGGTACGGATGGCCGGCCATTCCAACCACTTAAAACGCTGCCAGGGCGTCAAGGATAACTGGGCCGCCATCTTCCATGCACTGCCAGGGATGCCCTGCCATTGAAAGGTGAGCACTCGAACGGCCAGGGGAAGGTTCAGAAACACATGCGCCAGCAAAATCCCGTTAAGGCCATAAAGCTGCCATTGTCCTGGCATCCAGGGCGTCAGCCAGCCCTGACGACCAAACAAGATCACCAGGCCGGTGATCAACACCAGACTGGGCATCACAAAACAGATCAAACACCAGCGTAAAAAAGTGTCGCGCCCTGGAAGACGAGCATCCAGCGCCAGAGCACGAGCCAGTGGCAAGGCCAGCCCCACCGCCAGGGCGCTGCTTAACAGTGCCTGCCAAAAGGTGAATCGCACGACCTGCCAGAACCAGGGGTCTTGCCACAAACCCTGGGTGTCACTCAAAGGCCAGCGCAGCAGAGCCAACAGCGCCAGCAAGGTGGTACCAAACAAAATGCCTAAAATCAGCCACACCCAGTGGTGAGGCAGAGTGGGCTGGGCAGACGTCAGTAGCGTTTCATTGGCTGACGGCACTGCGCCACTCACGAACCCAGGCTAAACGCTGACGCGCGAGTTCTTCGGCAGAAAAACCCAGCGACTGGGGTTGAATCAACTGGCTGAAGGCCGATGGCAGCGATACATCCTCACGCACCGGCAGCATCCAGTTTTTAGTAGCAATTTCCGCTTGAGCTTCCGGGCTGAGCAGGAAGTCCAAAAAGGCTTGAGCCAACTCAGGACGCTGTGAGTGACGACTGATCGCAGCCACTTCAATTTGCATTGGATGACCTTCAGCAAAGTGCGCGGCGCGATAATGATCCACCGACTCAACGCTCAGATGATAAGCCGGTGAGGTGGTGTAACTCAGCACATAGTCTGCTTCGCCCTGAAGAAAGAGACTATAGGCCTCAGACCAGCCTTTGGTGACAGTCACCGTGTTGGGTCGCAACTGCTGCCAAGCTTGCGGGGCCTGATCACCATAAATGGCTCGCATCCAGGTCACCAGCCCCTGACCGGGTGTGCTGGTTCGCGGATCTTGATAAATCACACTGGCCGAAGAATCCAGCAGCGCCTGCATGGAGGTCACTGGCTCAGTGCGGCGGGCATCATAAATAAAGGCAAAATAACCATAGTCATAGGGAATGAAATCCTCATCCTCCCACGCCAGTTCAGGCTTCAAGGCATAGTCCGCCAGGGTCAGGCCATGAGGCTGTACCAGACCCAACTGGCGCGCCTCTTCTAACAGGGCGTTGTCCAGGCCCAGGATCACATCCACCCGTGTTTGCGCGCCTTCCAGTCGCAGGCGATTGAGCAGAGTCACGCCATCATCATTGCTGACAAAGTTGACTCGACACTCACACAGCGACTCAAACGCCTGTTGCAGGCCGGGGCCAGGCCCCCAGTCACTGACAAAAGACCGGTAGGTATAGACATTGAGTGTCTCCCTCGCCAGACTGAGGGGACTGAATAACACACTGGATAAAATCACGGCCGATACCAGCCGTGCGATGCACTTCTTGGACATGATCAAACAACCTTTTTCCATCCCACTTCCTACGCCGGCATTATCCGGATCAGGTGCGGCGGGTAATCTTTCTCAGCCATCCGACCATACAGCGGAGGCACCCCGATGAGACCCGACCATTCTAGCCTAAAACCCTCGCTAAAGCTGCCACCCCTGCCGGATGAATGGACACCTCTGCGACCCCCGACCTACCTGAATGGCACAAGCGGGCATCACTTATGGCGCTTGAAAACGCTCAGTGGCGAACTAATTTGGCGCCAAAGCCTGCAAGCACCCGGCGCTGATCCACACCGTGAAATCCAGGTGTTACAAGCGCTGCAATCCTATGACTGGGTGCCTGATTTATTGTTTCATACACCGAAGGGTGATCAGCTGTTACGCTTTTATCCTGGCCAGCATCCTGAGCGAACAAGCCTGAACAGTGGCCAACGCCTAGCCCTCATCCAGCGGCTGATTCAGCTCTGGCAAACACCGGCTCAGCTTGCCGCGATGGACTATTCGGCATTGATTCTGGACTATCAACAACAGGCTCAGTCACAGCCTCAGGCAACACTTTTGGCTCAGGCGCTGCTCAATGAGGTTGCTGCCTGGTCTAGGCCGCTAAACCAGCTGACACATCATGATCTGCATGCTCAGAATTTGCTGCTTCATGACAAGACCTGGATGCTGTTGGATTGGGAGTACGCTGCTCCTGGCAATCCCTGGATTGATGCCATCGCCCTGGATCGGATGTGGTCACTGACTAGTGAAGAAAAACAACGGCTGGAAACTGCGCTCCCTTGCTTGGATATTCCCCACCCTTGGCAACAAATGCACCAATGGCTTGACCGGCTGGATCAGCTCTGGGAGTTGGCCTGCCAGTGGTGAATATCCCTTCACTCAGGCTATACTCCCCCAGCGCGATGATGCGCATTGAAAAACTGAAAAGGATTAAAGGAATGTTTCCCCACGCTAGCGTTAAGCCATTCATTGGCCTTGCAATCACTGGTCTGCTGCTCACTGGATGTCAAAGCACAGCAACCGTGTTGCCCGATGTATTCATGGCTCAAGAAATCACCCCGCTCTCAACCAGCCACTCGATGAATGACCATCTTGGACGCCAGGATGCGATCAGCCCGACCTCAGGGGTTTCCTATCGGGTTTATCAGCTGCCATTGCAAGATGAGCCGGTCCTGATCACCGTGAGCGCTTCCGAATTTATCCCGCAACTGGCACTTTTTAGTGAAGATGGCAGCCTGCTGGCAAGAAATTACTCTTACGAGTACACCACCAGCCTGATGCACCGAACCACACGCCCAGGCACCCACCTGCTGGTTGTCTCTTCGACCGAACCACGCCAAGGCGGTACTTTCAACCTGGCGGTTGAAACCCTGGAAGACCAGGGAGATTTTGAGCTCGGTGTGCCTAGCCAGGTCACTGGAATTCTTAGTAGTCGTCTCATCAGCCATCCGCGCCGTAACACGCCGATGGACCGTTACATTCTCACAGTCGATGAAGCAGCCACCATTGAAATTCGTATGAGCTCGGATGACTTTGATACCTACTTGTCACTGGCGCATATGAACTCCAGCCAGGTCATTGCAGAAAACGATGACTGGGGCGGCACAACCAACTCTCGCATACTGACGCACCTCGATCCTGGTCAGTATGAAGTCTGGGCTTCCAGCTTTGGTGGTCATGCCCAAGGGCGTTATGAACTCACCACCCGCTCGACTGCATCACAAATATCCGAAGCGTTTGTGTTTGGTGAGCTTTATCTGGGCATGCTGGGCGAACCTCGCTCCGATATTCCTGGCTCTCACCGCACGGGTCAGCCGCTGAGCTTCTCTCTGGAAGAAGCGAGCGTGATTCAAGCAGAATTAAGAAGTGACAGCTTTGACGCCTTTTTGGTTCTGACAACCGCTGATGGCCACTTCATCACCGAAGATGACGACAGTGCCGGCAGTCTGGATGCGCGAATCATCCACAACCTGCCTGCGGGTGATTATCAGCTTTGGGCATCCTCCTTCTCTGATCGCGAAAGCGGTGAGTATGAGCTGGATACTCAGTTATTGGCTGAACCGGAAGTGCTGTCGATTGAGTTAGGTGAAAGCCTTCAGGGCCACTTGAGCCGCGAATCCGGGGTGAGCCATACCCGGCAAACCTATGCTCAGCACTACACCTTTGAGCTGTCACAAGCCACCGATGTGGTCATTGATCTGAGCTCGAATGATTTTGATACCTACCTGCTACTCAAATCGAGCACTGGTGCGCTATTAGAGAGCAACGATGATATTGCATCCGGCAATACTGACTCGCGCATTCGAACTCGTTTGGAGGCCGGTTCCTACCAGATCGTTGCCACTGCCTTCACCTTCAGTGCAACCGGACAATACGAATTGAGCTTAAGAGAGGCCTCAACCGCGGCTTCTGGCGGTAGCAAGCTCTAAGTTTTTGCTCACGGTACTTACAAAAACGCCTGCAATTTTGCAGGCGTTTTTACTTGGGTTGATACTCGCTTCAGGCGTCTGAGTCACCTGAATCCTGAGGCAGGTCAGGGGCTGAATCCGAAGCCGTCGCGGCCTCATCTTCGCTGACTTCCATGAGTGCGTCTTCATCCTCACCCACGTCCTGAACCCGAACCGTGCCACACAGGGTTTCACCTTCGCCCAGGCGAATCAGCATCACCCCTTGGGTGTTGCGCGAAGTCACAGAAACCTCATCCACCCGGGTGCGCACCAGAGTGCCACGATCGGTGATCAGCATCATTTCTTCGCCATCTTCGACCTGAATCGCGGAAACCAGCGCACCGTTACGCGTACTGGTTTGCATCGCGATCACCCCTTGCCCACCCCGTCCACGCAACGGGAAGGCTTCCAGGCGGGTGCGTTTGCCGTAGCCTTTTTCTGAGGCCGTCAAAATATAGATTGGACGATCCGAGGC
>SKHR01000236.1 GCA_007116865.1 Marinospirillum sp.
CGGCTGCATCGGCTTCGATGCGTACATCAAAGGGGGCCAGCACATCGGGTCGGTCCGGATAAAAGGTGATACGCCGAAAGCCCTCAGCCTCACACTGGGTACAAAAGTTACCGGCCGATAAATACAGACCTTCCAGAGCCGTGTTGTCAGCCGGTTGGATGACGACCTCGGTGATGAGTTTGAAGGGGCCTGGTGGCGGATTGAATACAGTGAGGTGGCTTTCGGTGACAGTGTACTCTCCGCTCTTATCATTTAAAGGATAGTCATTCAGGTAGATTGTTATCAGCGATAAACCCTGGCCATGAAGGATCAAAGGCGTGTCTGGGTTGGGATGATCCGGGTTGCGCTCCAGGGTCAGGGTGGCGGTGACACTGGTGCCTTTGGGGCGCAATCTAAAGTATAAATCCACATGACGAACCCAAAAGGCCGGGGGCTGGTAGTCTTTCAGATAAACGCGTTCTGGTGCCGGTGGCATGGTTTCGACGATTTCTATGAATGGCATGAAGCCCTCGCATTAAGTCAGTTGCACTAAGGCAAGCTGAATAAAGGTGTGTTATTTTGGATGCGAATGATCCAGATGGGGGTATTCTAACCCATGCAATTGAAAGATGATGCCAGCACGAGGGGGAAGCAATGACAGAAAAATACCGACTGGTCACACGCAGCGATTTTGATGGTCTGGTGTGTGCCGCTTTGTTGAAACACCTGGATTTGATCGATGACATCCTGTTTGTTCATCCCAAGGATATGCAGGATCAGAAGGTTGAAATCAGTGCTCGGGATATCACCACCAACCTGCCTTATGTGCCTGGATGTCATCTGGCTTTTGACCACCACCTAAGTGAAACTCTGCGCAATACGGAGCGAGCCGAGAATCATATTATTGATCCTGACGCCCCTTCAGCTGCTCGCGTGGTATGGAAACACTATGGTGGCCATGAGGCCTTCCCGACGCGTTGGGATGACATGATGGCGGCAGTGGACCAGGGGGATGCGGCGCAGTTCAATCGTGAGGAAGTGTTAAATCCAACCGGCTGGCCTTTGCTGAACTTTATCATGGATGCACGGACCGGACTGGGGCGCTTCCGCGAGTTTCGGATTTCAAACTATCAATTGATGATGCAGTTGATTGATTACTGCCGTAACCATTCGATTGAAGAGATCTTGCAACTGCCGGATGTGAAAGAACGCACCGATCTCTACTTTGAACATGAAGCCAAAGCCAAAGCGCAGTTGCAGCGTTGTGCTCAGGTGCATCAGAATCTGGTGGTGCTGGATTTGCGTGATGAAGAAACGATTTGGGTGACGAATCGATTCATGCTTTATGCCCTGTATCCTGACTGCAATATCTCCATCCATGTGATGTGGGGGCTCAAGCAGCAGAACACGGTATTTGCCATCGGTAAGTCGATTCTGAATCGAACCTCCAAGACCAATGTGGGTGAGCTGTGTTTGCAGTATGGCGGGGGCGGACACCTGAATGCAGGAACCTGCCAGGTAGCCAATGAAGAAGCGCAAGCCACGCTTCAGGCTTTGATCGACTCAATCACTGCGGCAGGATAAGGGCTGGAGAGAGCCGAAGCCCCGGCTTCGGCTCCCCAGGGTCAGGATGCGCTCATCACTTGCAAAGGCAGCGCTTCGTCTTCATCAAGGCCAAGCAGGCTGCGCAGGTCAGCCGGGTTGCTCAGCAGATCCTGCAGGGTGTACTCATCCAAAACGGCTAAGAAAGCGGCCTGGGCTTTTTGCATGACTGGCTTGAGCTCGCAAGCACCAGTGATGGGGCAGGTCAGCTTGTTGCAGTCAACAATTTCCAGCGTTACTTCAAAATCGCGCACCAGTTTGCCCAGGTTGACACTGCTAGGCTCACGCTCAAGGCGCAGGCCACCAAATTTGCCACGCACGGTCTGGATGTAGGACATCATCCCGAGCTTGTGGACGATCTTCATCAGGTGGTTGCGTGAAATGTCAAAATGCTGGGCAATGTCACTGATGGTGACCAGCCGCTCATCCGGCTGAATGCCCAGATAGATCATGACGCGAATCGCGTAGTCAGTCTGACGGGTCAGTTGCATGATTATCTCCTCAGCCTCTGGCTGGTTATCCTCGTTGGGGGCTTAATCGCTGTATTCAGAGTCTCTGAGCGTTTTACTGAGCTGGTCCAGACGTTGGGCCATGAGCTCACGCTCCTCGTTGACTCGGGTTGCAATGGCGAGCTCAATCAGAAGCTCAAGTTCGGCAAAGTGCTTCATGCCGACGTGTTCTCTGCCGCTCTGGCTGAGTTTTTCTGCAAAGGTCTTAACGACTCTTTTTGCATGTTCTGTGTGTTCACCTGGCATGATCTGGTTCCTTCAACCCGGATTAAATGTTTGGATTCGAAAGCACTTCAGTGGCACTGGCAACCAATAAGGGGTCGGGCTCGCCAACGATCGTGTCGTCACGGTTGTCATAAGGAATCGTGCTCAGTAGCTTGCGCATCGCTGCTAGGCGGGCGCGTTTTTTGTCATCGGATTTGATCACGATCCAGGGTGCCTGGGTTTTGTGAGTGTGCAGGAACATAGCCTCTTTGGCACGAGTGTAGTCCTCCCACTTATCCAGAGAGGCCAGATCGACCGGAGAAAGCTTCCATTGCTTTAAGGGGTCTTCGCGTCGGGCCATAAAGCGGCGAAACTGCTCTTTGCGTGAAACCGAAAACCAGAACTTGAACAGTCGAATATTGCTATCCACCAGCATCTGCTCAAAAACCGGTGTTTGATGCAAAAATTGAACGTACTCTTCCTGGGTACAAAAGCCCATCACTCGCTCGACGCCTGCGCGGTTGTACCAGGAGCGGTCAAACAAAATAATTTCACCGGCAGCGGGCAGGTGCTGGATATAGCGTTGAAAATACCACTGCGACTTTTCACGGTCGGTGGGTTTTTCCAGTGCAACCACATGGGCGCCGCGTGGGTTCAGGTGCTCCATCATGCGTTTAATGGTGCCACCCTTGCCGGCGGCGTCGCGGCCTTCAAACAAGAGCACGACACGCTCACCTTGTTCTTTGATCCAGCGCTGCATTTTTAATAATTCAATCTGGAGCAGGCGCTTTTCCTGTTCGTACTCACGCCGAGTCATCTTCTTGGCGTAAGGGTATTTGTATTCTTGTAGCTCTTTTGTGTCTAGATGTATCAAATTATTCTTTGTGCTTTCGACCTGTTCTGTAAAGCTGTGTTTTTCTTGCTTTTTTTCTGGGGTTTCGGCAGTGCCGTCTGGCAATGCTTTGTTTGCTTTGCTTGAGGGGGTTTTTTTACCGATTCCAGTTGTTGTCATGTATGACTCCGAAGGCTAAAAACAGGGTCTATATAGATCACTTTGGGTGACGACCAGCGAATAAGCAAGATACATAATGTTACTTTAGGTGAGCATCTAACACAAGCCACACTTTGTCGCGGATCAGGGGTTGTGCCGCCTCTGTTGGATGGATTCCATCAGCCATCATCAATGAAGGCTGGGTAGCAATGCTCTCCAGAATGAAAGGAATGAGTGGAACCTGATATTCTTCTGCCAACTGAGGATAAATGGCTTCGAACTGTTCAACATAGGCGCGCCCGTAGTTGGGTGGAATGCGCATGGCTGCGAGCAAAACTTGAGCATCTTCAGCCAGGCTAAGTTGAATCAGGCGGCTCAGGTTGTTTTTGATCAGGCTAGGGGGCAGACCGCGTAGACCATCATTACCACCCAGCTCAATCAGAACCATCGCAGGCTGGTGTTGTCTGAGCAGTCCAGGCAGGCGTGATAAGCCGCCGCTGGTGGTTTCACCGCTGATCGAGGCGTTGACCACCTGCCAGTCTAAGCCGGAAGCTTCCATTTGCTGTTGTAACAAACTGACCCAGCCAGCCTCTTCTGGCATTTGATAAGCTGCACTTAAGCTATCACCCAGAACAAGTAGCCGTGGTGTACTGGCTTGGGCGCTCAAAGGCAGCGCACACAAGAGCAACAGTAAAAAGCAATGCATTAATTGAATTCGTAATTTAACCCACATATGTACCTCATGGAGCAGGCATGACAGAAATCAGTGAGACGCTTCTGGCCGCCAAAGGTTTAACTTATACCCTAGTTCAAGAAGCCCAGCCGTTGAAAATCCTCGACCATTTGGACTTGCAGGTCAAACGTGGAGAGCGTCTGGCCATTGTCGGGCCTTCTGGGGCTGGCAAGTCAACACTGCTGGCAATTTTGGCGGGTCTGGATGTGCCGACCGACGGTGAGCTGACCTGGGCGGGCAAGCCCTTTAGTCAGTTGGATGAGGATGCCCGTGCAGCCATTCGTGCCCAGGAAGTGGGATTTATTTTTCAGTCTTTTCAACTGCTGCCTGAATTGACTGCCCTGGAAAATGTGGCGTTACCCTTGGAGTTAAGGGGGGATAAAACAGCACAAACTCAAGCGGCCTACTGGCTGGAGCAGGTTGGTTTGTCGCCACGCGCCCGGCACCGGCCGGCCCAGCTTTCCGGTGGAGAGCAGCAGCGGGTTGCGATAGCGCGAGCATTTGTTACCGGCCCCAGCGTGTTGTTTGCTGATGAGCCTACCGGTAATTTGGATCAGGCCAATGGCAAGCGGGTCGCAGATCTGCTGTTTGATTTGACTGCAGCAACCCGGCAAGAACACCCGGCCACCTTAATTCTGGTGACCCATGATCGACAACTGGCCGCACGCTGTGATCGACAGCTCTACTTGGAGGCGGGTCAATTGCAGGAGTCGTCTGATGACTGATTGGCGTTTATCGGCCCGTTTGGCCTGGCAGGGCTGGGC
>SKHR01000098.1 GCA_007116865.1 Marinospirillum sp.
AAAGCCGCCGGGCTGGCGGTGTTAGCCCTTGGAGAGAATGTAAGTGGCATAGGTCAAGCACCTGTGTCCGGTTCTCAGTGAATTGGGAATCCCCTTCCTTCAGGGAGGGGAGCAGTCAAGACATCACCGACCGTATCGGCTTTTTGCATCGCTACATGGCTTTGTCAACGCTGATCTGGCTAGGGGTGCATGCTGGGGTGAAACCCACAACGGCAGCCAGTCTGGAAACCGCGCTTTTATGGGGTTTGTTTGGGCTGCTCGGCTTGATCTGTGTGACGGCCCTGGCCCCTGTGCGTCGGCGTTTTCACAATCTGTTTGAAGCCGTGCATCGTTATGGCGGCTGGCTGGCGACCCTGGTGCTGCTGAGTTATTTTGTGGCCACCTTTTCGGCCCAGTTGGAGGGCCTCAGCGGCTGGCTGGCACTGCCCGAGTTTTATTTGTTGCTGGCCATCCTGGGGATGCTGATCGCGCCCTGGTGGGGGGTCAGCAAAGCCTATCCACAGCTGGTGCATGTGGGGCCGCATGTGATCGGCCTGGAGCTGCCGGGACAACCGAGTTTTGGCACCTACAGCCGCATCACTCTGAGTAACGGCTGTTTTCATCCCTTTGGGGATTCGATGATTGATTTTCAGGATCGCGATAGCCGGGTGCTTTATATCACCCCAGCGGGGGACCGAACCTCTGAACTGGTTGATGCTGCAAACCAGGGTGCTTTCAGGCAGATGGAGTGCACCCTGCGCAAAGACCGGTTCAAGGGGTTTATGTATCATCATTCGGTGTATGATCATATCCTGATACTGGTGACCGGTGGAGGCATTGCACCGGTCATTCCCTGTTTGATGCTCAATGACCACACCCAGATTGATGTGTTGTGGCTGGGCAAAGATCAGCCGAAGGAGTTCACTCAGCCCTTGCTGGATCAGTTAGGTGCAGCCATCGCCAATAAGTCAATTCGCCTGCATGTGTTGAATACCCATGATCCCGATTTAATCGCGCTGAATGATCAGCACTATACGGCCCTAGCCCTCAAAGCCTGCGCCCATTATCAGCCCCAGGCGGTGTTTGTGATGTCAAATCAGCCCTTCACCATTGATCTGATGCACGCACTCAGTATGGAAGGTTATAAAGCCTATGGCGCCACCTTTGACTCCTAGCCAAGGGTTGGCGCTGAGGCGACCATAAGCCTGATATTCAACGACTCACTCAAGGCGTGGCATGGAATGAATTCTAATGTCACGCTGTGGGAAGGGGATATTGATCGAGGCGGCTTTAAAGGCCCGCCAAATCAGTAGATTGATTTCTGATTTCACACTGCCGATCCCCAGTTCAGGGTCGCTGATCCACACGCGCATCTCCAGGTGAATGCCATTGTCGCCAAACTCGATCAGGCGAACCGAAGGCGCGGGTTCTGCCAATACCCTCGGATGGTTTTCAGCGATCTCCTGCATCAGAGCCATGGCCTGCTCCGGATCATTGTCATAGCTGATTGAAACCGGAATTTTGACTCGGACATTCGGGTCTGAGTAACTCCAGTTAATGACTTCACTGGTCACCAGTGTTTCATTGGGGATCAGTGTTTCTACGCCATCGCGGTTGCGAACAACAATGTAGCGACCTCGCAGTGCTTCAACCCAGCCCATTTTTCCTTCAATACTGATGACATCCCCAGGTTTGATGGAGCGATCGAGGACTAAAATAAAGCCACTAATGAAGTTGCTGGCAATGCGCTGTAAGCCAAAGCCCAAACCAACCCCTAAGGCACCCCCGAAGACGGTCAAGGTGGTCAGATCAATGCCGACGGCGTTTAGAGCAACTAAAAACGCCAGGGTAATTAAGAAGAAGCGCATAAATTTGGCTAGAGCTGCCTTTAGCGCCGGTGCAACATGCCCCGAGGATTCGATTCGCTTTTCCATGATGGCCGAGGCCCAAAAAGCCAGGCTAAGCAACAAAGCAATGGTGAAAACCAGCTTAAGTCCATCGAGCAGTGAAAGACGCATTTCACCGAGATTAAGGGCAACCGAATCCAGAATCGCCAAAACTGGATTCAACCAGTCGAGTAAAACCAGGGCGGCCAGTAACCAGATGCTCAAGCTGATGGCTTTTTCCCAGGCTTTGATTGCGGCGCTGCGTCCCAGGGTTTCATGCAATGCAAACACCAGCAGACGAATCATCACAAAAGCGATGACAAGTGGCATCACCTTGCTGAGTAAGGGAGTAGAAATCTGTTGGAGCTCGAACAGAACAAGGCCAATCATTAATAGCAACAGCATTGATACAGGAAAAATAACCCGCCGAGTCACACTGAGTGCAATCCGTTTGATCGGATGGTTTTTATCCGTATTCTTTAAGATAAAAAGCAGCATGATACGAGCAATCCACCAGCCACCGAGCCAGGCCAGAAGCAGTACGCCCAGTTGCCACCAGAACACAGGGTCACGGGTTAGCCCGACCCAGTAATCAGGAGACAAAAATGACCACGCCGGTAAAGGGTTCATGTCACGACCTTTGAATTTTGATAGATGCCTGCATCATAACGACTGAAATAGATGCATTGGAAGCATTTAAACAGATTTAAACTGACGACAAATCCACAGTGCAGGCGTGGCTAAAATCAGCAGGGTGATCAAAGCCCACTGTGGTTGGCCGCTCCAGTCAGCAACCAGGCCGCCGAGTAGGGGTAGTAAAAAGGACAGGCTGTAGGCGAGCATGAATGCCCCGGCAGCCAGGCGACCGGCTTCTTTGCCCGGCAGAAGCTGGGGTGGTAGTGCCACCACCAGGATCAAAAGCACACCGGCCCAGAAGCTCAGCGAAAAGGCAAAAACCAGACTCAGCCAGCCTTGGGTCAGCAGCAGTCCAGCCATGCCGATCAGGCAGCCAATGGTCGATAGCCACAAGGGGCCGCGCTGTCCAACCCAGCGCCGCGCCATCAGCAGCATCAGCAGGGAGGAAGCCACCTGTGCCAGGTTGAACCAAAAATAACCCGCTTGGAGCAAATGGGCTTCACCTCGGCTTTCCAGCAGGCTGGCCAGATAGGCGTTGGTCCCAAAAAACAGTGAGGCACTGGCCGCAAGCAATAAGCCCAGTTGCCAGACCAGTGGGTTAGTCAGATCCGGAAACCAGTGCACCGGGCTGGCCGAAGGGGGCTCTGCTTTTAGTTTGGGCAGAAAGAAAAAAGGCAGCAATAGCAATCCAGGCAGTGACCAGAGCACCAGGGTGAGGCGCCAGTCTTCTCCAGTCAGCGGCATCAACAGCGGCAGGGTCAAACCCGCACCAAGAAACTCACCCAGCAGCATGCCGTTCATGTAAACCGCCGTGCCCAGTGCCAGACGTTTTGGGTTGAGCCAGCCGGGCAAAAGGGCAGGCAAGGCCGGTTGCATCAGCGCAATGCCTAATCCCATCAAGGCCGACCAGACCAGTAAAGAAGAGGGCGTGTTAGACAGGGCGCGCGCGGCTGAAGTCAGCAGGACCAGGCCAAGTGCCAGCACCAGCGTGTTTCTGGCGCCCAGTCGACTGATCGCCAGAGCTGCAAGCAGAGCACCAAAAGACAGCATCAAGACGGGCAGAGTTGTCAGGCTGCCCATCAGTGTCTGAGATAACGGCAGGTCTTGCGTCAGTGCAGGGGTGAGTGGCGGGATGACCAGAATTGGCAGGCGCAGGTAGATTCCTGCAAGCCAAAGCAGTGCCAGCACACCCCAGAGTGGGGGTTCACGAAGGGTTTGCGCATCACTCACAAGCGCATTTCAATGCCTTGATCGGCCATGAACTGCTTGGCTTCGGGAATGCTGTGCTGACCAAAATGGAAGATGCTGGCTGCCAGCACGGCATCGGCATGACCTTGTTTGACACCATCCACCAGGTGTTGCAGATTGCCCACTCCGCCTGAGGCGATCACTGGCACCGGCACTGCATCCGAAATTGCCCGGGTCACCCCCAGATCAAAACCGTTTTTGGTGCCATCCCGATCCATGCTGGTCAACAGCAGCTCACCAGCACCCAGTTGAGTCATTTTGATCGCCCACTCCACAGCATCCAGGCCGGTGGGTTTGCGTCCACCGTGGGTAAAGATTTCCCAGCGCTCGGGTTCGCCCGCAGCGGAGACCCGCTTGGCATCAATGGCCACCACAATGCACTGGCTGCCAAAACGTTCGGCGGCTTCCTGAACAAATTCCGGGTGGGTGACCGCAGCGGTGTTGATCGACACCTTGTCAGCCCCGGCATTGAGCATACGGCGAATATCTTCGCAGGTACGAATGCCGCCGCCCACGGTCAGGGGAATGAAGACCTGACCGGCAATTTCTTCGACCATGTCAATTGTCGTGCCACGATCCTCATGGCTGGCGGTGATGTCCAGAAAGGTGATTTCATCAGCGCCTTGATCGTTATAGCGCTTAGCCACCTCAACCGGGTTGCCCGCGTCGCGGATGCCGACAAAGTTAACGCCTTTGACAACACGGCCCTTATCCACATCCAGGCAGGGAATGATACGTTTGGCCAGTCCCATGGTCTCTCCAAAATCAGTTGAATGGGTGCCTTAACCGGCTTGATCCGCTAAGTGCTGGGCTGCCGCCAAATCCAGCGTGCCCTCATAGATTGCACGCCCGGTGATAGCACCGATGATGCCCTGGTCCGCGACTTTCAACAGGCGCTCAACGTCACCCAGGTCGGTCACGCCACCGGAGGCAATCACCGGCAGGCCGCCCTCTTGTGCCAGCTCGACCGTGGCTTCCAGATTGACACCCTGCATCATGCCATCGCGGCTGATATC
>SKHR01000159.1 GCA_007116865.1 Marinospirillum sp.
CTGGGCAAGCTGATCCAAACGGCGGGCACGGTGAAGGGCAAAAAAAGTGACCGTCATGCCACGTCCGACTGGATGACCATGGAGCAGGAGCGGGGGATTTCAATCACCTCTTCAGTGATGCAGTTTCCTTTTGATGGTCGGATCGTCAACCTTCTGGACACGCCCGGGCACGAGGACTTTTCCGAAGATACCTATCGCACCCTGACGGCAGTGGATTCGGCGCTGATGGTGGTGGATGGTGCCAAGGGGGTTGAGGAGCGCACCATCAAGCTGATGGATGTGTGCCGCTTGCGTGACACGCCGATTTTCTCCTTTGTGAACAAGCTTGACCGGGATATTCGTGACCCTATCGAGCTGCTGGATGAAATCGAGTCAGTACTGAACATTCAGGCCGCACCCATCAACTGGCCGATTGGCTCTGGTCAGTGGTTTAAAGGGGTGTATAACCTTTACACTGATGAAATTCATGTGTTCAAACCTGGTCAAGGCCATACCCTGCCAGACGATGAGCGGATTCAAGGGCTGGAATCGGCCGAGGCCAAGGCCTTTCTGGGGGATGACTATGAGTCCCTGGTTGATGAGTTGGAGCTGGTCCGTGGGGCAACCCATCCCTGGGATGAGACAGCCTTTCTGGAAGGGCGTTTGACGCCGGTCTATTTTGGAACTGCCTTGGGTAATTTTGGTGTGCGAGAAATGCTGGGTGACTTTGTGCGTTGGGCGCCACCGCCCAGTGCCCGCGCCACAGAAACCCGGAAGGTGGCCGCCGATGAACCCAAATTTACCGGCTTCGTGTTTAAAATTCAGGCCAATATGGACCCCAAACACCGTGATCGCATTGCCTTCATGCGCATTTGTTCCGGTCAGTACACCCGGGGTTTGAAAATGCGTCATTGCCGGATTGGCAAGGATGTGCGCATTGCCGATGCGGTGAACTTTATGGCCGGTGAACGCGCCTTGTTAGAGGAGGCCTGGTCTGGCGATATCATCGGTTTGCATAATCATGGCACCATCCAGATTGGCGACACCTTTACTGAGGGTGAAGAACTTAAATTTACTGGTATCCCTCACTTTGCACCGGAGTTGTTTAAGCGCGTACGCCCCAAAGACCCACTGAAAATGAAACAGCTGCAAAAAGGTTTGCAGCAGTTGTCCGAAGAGGGCGCTGTACAGCTGTTCATGCCGCTGCGAAATAATGATCTGGTGTTGGGCGCGGTGGGTCAGTTGCAGTTCGAGGTGGTCATGTATCGCCTGCAGGATGAGTACAAGGTGGACTGTATGTATGAGCCGGTGAACGTGCAGACTGCGCGCTGGGTGGAGTCCACCGATGCCAGAAAACTCGAAGAGTTTCGCAAGAAGTCAGAAGATAATCTGGCACTGGATGGGGCGGGTTTATTGACCTATCTGGCACCGACCCGAGTCAATCTGCAGCTGGCCCAGGAGCGCCATCCAGAGATCCGCTTTTTTGCAACTCGCGAGCATTGATCGCCCAGTAGGTTTTGACCTGGGCGTGGGAGAGCAGCCCGGCTTTTTTGTAGGTCAGCAAACAAGCCAGGCGTGCCTCAGCCGTTTCAGGGGTCTGTTCGGGCAGGCGGCAAAAGAGGCTGTCATCCAGTGGCAGTTGCGCGGCGTACTGGTCACTCAGCTGGCCGCGCCAACACTGAGAGATCAGGCCAATCCACAGCCCTTGTCGGGCAAGACGAGCCAGCTGAGCAAAACTGGCTGGCAGCCGAGGTGCATTGCCACTACCCAGTCCTTCCAGAATCAGTCCATCTAATTGACTCCATCCTGCCAGCTGCTGGCTGAGCCAGCTGTCTTCCAGGCCAGGAGTCAAGGGCAGGCGTAAAATTCGCAAGGGGTCAGGCCGTTGACTCCAGTTCATCAGGGTTTCACTGGATACTGCCAGTTCCGGTGCCGGTGGCAAGACTTGAACGGCAGCGCCAGACACCAACGGAGTGACATAGGGGGCGGCAAAGGCGGGCCAGTGCTGAGTGTCGATTTTGCGCAGCCCTTCGGGGTGCCAGATCTCACCGTGCAAGGCCAGCATCACCCCTTGAGTTCCGGCCATGCTGGCGTGACTCAGTGCCAGTTGAAGGTTGGCTGGGGCATCGGAGTTTTCAGCCGTCAGTGGGCGTTGTGCTGCGGTCAGTACAACCGGTTTGTCTAGCGCACCCAGCAGCCAGTAGAGGGCACAGGCTGTCCAACTGAGTGTGTCGGTGCCGTGAACCACCACCAGGGCATCCACTTGGGTCAGGCGCTGCTGGATCAGTGCAGCCAGTTTGAACCAGTGTGCCGGCTGCATATGCGAGGAGTCGAGCAGAGGGTCAAGGGGATGCAGACTGAGCGCCCAGTCTTGCTGCTGTAGCCAGGCGCTTAAAGGGGTGGATTGAATTTGTTGCCAAAGGTCATGGCCGGGTGTCAGGCCTTGAGTGCCCGGCAGCATCCCCAGGGTGCCGCCGGTATAAATCAGTTCAAGCCTTTTGACAGACATCCGCGATCGCTCGACAGAGATAGTCCAGGTTTTGCTGGCTGTAACCGGCGATATTCATGCGACCGGTTTTGACCATGTAAATCCCAAATTCCTTTTGCAGGCGGCTGACCTGATCGGGCTTGAGGCCAGAATAGGAGAACATGCCTTTTTGCTCGGCGATATGGGCAAAGGTTTGATCCAGTCCATGTGGCTTTAACCCTTGAACCAGCGCTTGTCTAAGATCGGCGATCCGCGAGCGCATGGCTTCGACCTCCTGGCGCCACAAAGGGTTTAACTCTTGACTGTCCAGAATGGTGGCTACCAAAGCGCTACCGTGTGCAGGTGGGTTGGAGTAGTTGGAACGAGCGACAACTGCCAGTTGGCTGCGAACCTTTTCCATCTCGCTCTGGTTTTGACAAACAGCAATAAAGGCACCAATTCGCTCCCGATAAAGCCCAAAGTTTTTTGAGCAGGAGGCGGTGATCATCACCTCCGGCAGATTCTCAGCTAACAGGCGTACCGCCCAGGCATCTTCTTCAAGCCCGTCGCCAAAGCCCTGATAGGCAAAGTCCAGCAATGGAAGCAGCTGGCGTTCTTGCAGCACGGCGAGAACCTGTTGCCACTGATCCCGGTTTAAATCAAATCCGGTGGGGTTATGGCAGCAGGCATGCAGCAGCACAACATCGCCGTGAGGGATTTGTTGTAAGGCAGCCAGCATGGCCGGGAAGTCCAGGCGATTGGACTGAGGGTCGACATAAGGATAACGATCATGGCGAATGCCAGCCGCATCACAAATTGCAAAATGGTTCGGCCAGGTGGGGTCAGAAATCCAAATAGTTTTTCTGGGATCAATGCGATGAATAAAGTCAGCAGCCAGGCGCAAGGCGCCGGTGCCGCCAGGCGCTTGAGTCAGGCTGGCGCGCTGTTGTGCCAGGACGGAGGAGCCCTCACCAAAAATCAAAGGCAGCAGGACTTGTGCAAACAAAGGATCGCCGTGTGAGCCAATATAACTCTTGGTGGTTTCGCGGGTGATCAGCAGCGCTTCGGCCTCTTTAACCGACTGTAAAATGGGGGTAATGCCTTGCTCATTGCGATAGACACCAACACCTAGATCAATTTTGTTGGGGTTGGTGTCCTTTTCAAAAGCTTCAATCAAGCCGAGGATGGGGTCAGCAGGCAAGCGCTCGATGGTGGCGAACATGGAGTGTCCTTAGCGGTTCAGTGTAAAGAAAACAAACGCACAATATGTTTGCAAAGTTTAGCGGGCTTCACAAGACGCAACCTGGCCTTTACCACGGGTTTTTGCTAAATACATGGCATTATCGGCACGGGTGAGCAGTGCGCGGGGTGTGGTGCCCTGATCCGGGTAAATTGAAAAGCCAACACTGGCACCGACCTGCAGCTGTTCTCCATGATAGCTAAATGGCTGGCTGATAGAGCAAATCAGCTGGTTTCCGGCTGCAAATGCTTCATCGTCGTGAGTGACATGAGTGGCGATCACGACCAGTTCATCTCCACCCAGGCGTGCAATGACGTTATCTTTGGGAAGCTGTGCTTGCAGACGTTGTGCCAGTTCAATCAACAATGCATCTCCAGCGTTATGTCCAAAGCGATCATTGACCGCTTTAAAGCCGTCCAGATCAATAAAAAACAAAGCAAAGCCCTGTTGGCGATGTTCCGCCTGGCGGCACTGAGCAAGGAGGAGTTCGTTCAGGCGTTGACGGTTGTATAAACCGGTCAATGAGTCATGTTGAGCCAGCCAGCGTATCTGCTCGATTTGATGACTGCTTTGCAGTGCAAGAGCCATCAACTGGGTGATACGTTCAAGCAGGCTGGGTGTTGCGGTGGGCTCCTTGATTTCACTTGGCCAAGCGAGCTGTACGACTCCAGCCAACTGATCGTCAGTATCAAAGAAGGGCTGACACCACCAGTGTCCTAAATTTGACCAGCCTTCCACTGCTGTGGTCATGATGGAATGTCGTTGACGGGCGGCCTGGGCAGGAGGCAGGTCAGCCGCTGTCAGCTCAACCTGAGTGGGTAGCAGGCTGTTGGTCTGCTCAAACGGGGTACATAACTGGGTGAACTCAGTGTTGGGGATCAGCAGGTTCATGCAGCTGTTGGGCACTAGTTTTTTAAAATCATGGCAAATCTGATTGAGTACCCGGCTGAGCGGAAGGTTCTGTGCCACCATCGCCAGTGCCTGTTTTTCAAAACGCAGCAGTGACTCGGCCTCGCGCAGGTGTTGCTCGCGGCGAACCGTATTGCTGACATCCTGAATTTGAATCAGGCAATAGGGCTGGTCGTCAAACTGAACCGGACTGATCAAAACCGAGTGGTTGAGCGGGTAGTTTTGTCCAGGTTTGTTCAGCGGCAACAGACGGGGATGCAGCTGATGCGAAAGTCGTCGTGACAGCCCCTGCTCACAGGCCATCTGGATAGCGCTGGTGAGAGATTCAGAAAGGGGTTCAGTGAATAACGCCTGCAGTGGTGTGTCCTTGGCCTGTTCGGGATGAACGCCGGTCACTTTATGCATCCACTCATTCCAGAGGCGAATGTTGGAGTGTTGGTCAACCAGGATCAAGCCAACTTCAATCCGGTTGATCAAAGAAAACAAATCGGCAGCGTCACGAGGCATGGGAGTGCTCTAGGATTTGTGCTCAGCAGAGCCGCTCAACAGTTGTTCAAGATAGGCACCCAGTGCCTCATGAAAAGTCTGAGCGCTTTGCAGGTCAATGATGAATACCAGGTAGCCCTGGAGTGCTCGGCTACTGAGAGAAAAGTCGATGTGGACCAGCATGATCATTGAGTGGGGTTGCTGATGCAAAGCATCCAGCATGCGTTGATAAGTACCGCTGTAAGTTTCCGGCAGAGAAGTGCGAATATCCCGGTGCAACAGGTTGCCGAGTGTTGCCAGACAGGAGTTCAGCAAAATATTGCCCAGTTCGGCGAGTGTGTCCTGCTCCAGCTCCGAGATTTCGCTGGCGCTCAATTCATCGCCGACCACGGCTTTGACCAGCTCCAGGCTGCGCTCCTCTGGAAAGACCAGTGCAGCACGACCATTAATAAAACCCTCAAAACTCTGAACGACACCTGCTAGTGCTTTGGGTAGCAGTTGGTTAAATGCGGCCTGGGCCTGATCAATAGAGACAAAATCCACCTTGGGCACTGAAAGTAAAACTTCATCATGTGCCAGGCGCGAGAGTGCTGCGGCTGCACGCCCTACGCCAATGTTCATCAATTCGATGATGGTTTCTTCTTCGTCCCGACTGAAATGGTTCGGCATGGACTCAGCTCCTGATCGCGGTCAGCAGTTCTTCGGGGGAAGCCGGCTTGCCAACAAAGCGCAAACCCAGGGCGGCGGCCCGCTCTTGAATACTTTCCTGAATATTGGCAGTGACCAGTAAAATTTTCAGTGTGGGACTGGTTTGCAAAAGATGCTCGGACAGCTCAAGCCCGTTCATGCCGGGCATATTGAAATCAATTAAAGCAAGGTCGTAGGTGTTCTGTGCAAAAAGTTCCAGCGCCTCTTCCGCGTTTGCTGCCTCATCAATCTCGAAGACTAATCCTGTCTGCTTGAGGATGTGGGCAAGTGTCAAGCGGGCGACTCGACTGTCATCGACCAGGAGTAGGCGCTGAGTTGAATGAGTATGCATCACGCAGTTACCTTGGTTGCAGTGGCTGGGTTCAGATGATAAGCCTGTAGGGTATTTTCTAGCAAAGAGGCAACGGTCATTGGGCCGACACCACCAGGAACGGGAGTGATCCATGCAGCACGCTGGCTGGCGGTTTCAAACTCAACGTCACCACAGAGTTGACCGTTGTCCTGCCGATTGATTCCAACGTCAATCACGATGGCGCCTGGCTTGATCCACTCTCCGCGAACCAGTCCGGGTTTGCCGACCCCAACAACCAGTAAGTCCGCAGCAGCCACCTCAGCAGCCAGGTCTTGTGTAAAGCGATGAGTCACAGTGACCGTGCAACCTGCCAGCAAAAGTTCCAGGGCCATAGGCCGCCCCACAATGTTTGAGGCGCCGACAATGGTAGCTTTAAGCCCCTTCAAGGGCACCTGGCAGCTTGCCAGAAGTGTCATGACCCCTTTGGGCGTGCAGGGGCGAAGCAAGGGCTGGCGCTGGGCCAGACGGCCTAAATTGTAGGGATGAAAGCCATCCACATCTTTGTGCGGTGCAATGCGCTCAAGCAAAGGCGCTGCATCCAGGTGTGAGGGCAGGGGCAGTTGTAACAGAATGCCATCCACCTCATCAGAGGCATTCAACTGATCAATCAAGTGTGCTAGGTCATCCTGAGAGGCTTGAGCATCCAAAGCGTAAGCTCGGGATTCAATGCCGGCTTTTTCACAAGCCAGGTGTTTGTTGCGTACATACACCTGCGAAGCCGGATCTGCCCCGACTAAAATGACCGCGAGGCAAGGCGCTCGTCGTCCCTGGTTGATCAGAGTCTGTACTTCTCCAGATAGCTGTTCACGGATGCTTAAAGCGACTTGTTTGCCATCAATCAGTTGGGCTGTCATGCAGTTGTCCACAGTACGAATAGGAAATGAGTAAAACCAGTGCCTTCCGCGTATCCGTCACCCCAGGCCGTTCTCAGGTGTTAGGTTTTTGGCGGCAGTTTAAAAGCGCTGAATATTGTCGCATGAGCAGAGCAACAAGGGAACCGCAGGGGAGGGGTTGATGAAAGAAGATTAAAAACAGGGCTTGACCAATCCGATAAACGCCCTATAATGCGCTCCCGTCAGGCAGGCTTAATTGACTGTTTGATGAAAAACGAACGGGGTATAGCGCAGTCTGGTAGCGCGCCTGCTTTGGGAGCAGGATGTCGGGGGTTCGAATCCCTCTACCCCGACCAGTTTTTCGAAAGCTTTGCAACGCATTCGGCGAAGAAAATCAGCGCCTATAGCTCAACCGGATAGAGCAACGGCCTTCTAAGCCGTAGGTTGCAGGTTCGAGTCCTGCTGGGCGCGCCAGCCTCCAGTCATCGAGCCAGGCAATAAGCAGTAAAAGTGAGCCAAGTGTAGTAGAGTGTCAAGTTGTGGTGAGCGTAGCTCAGTTGGTAGAGCACCGGATTGTGGCTCCGGCGGTCGTGGGTTCGAGCCCCATCGTTCACCCCATTTCTCTTCGTGTTTCCCCTCCAGTTAAGTTTAGTCATTCAGTGATGCGCTGTTTGTTGCGCTTTTTTGTGAAAAACAGTGTTTAGCATCACCCTGAGCTTGCTGCCAAGCGCAGTTCCTTTTAAAATCCTGCGTTTGATTTATTTAGCCGTTCAATTTTTTGTGTTAACGAGGATTTTTCATGCAAGTTTCCGTAGAAACGACGTCTGCGCTGGAGCGCCGCCTGACGGTACAGGTGCCCGCTGAAAAGATTGAGTCTGCTGTAGATGCTCGACTGAAGCAGACAGCCCGCAAGGTAAAAATTGACGGCTTTCGTCCCGGCAAAGTGCCGATGCAAGTGGTTAAGCGCCGCTTTGGTGACAGCGTGCGCCAGGAAGTACTGTCCGAAATGATGCGTGAGCACTTTGTTGAAGCGGTACAGCAAGAGTCTTTGACACCTGCGGGTACGCCAGAGATTGCACCCGGAAAAATTGAAGCAGGTCAGCCATTTGAATTTGTGGCGACCTTTGAAGTGTATCCGGAAATCCAGCTGAATAGCCTTGAAGCACAAAAAGTTGAGCGCCCGGTCAGTGAGGTAACGGACGCCGATCTGGAAGTGATGATTGAAGATCTGCGTAAGCAGCGTGCCGAGTGGGTTGCTGCTGAGAAAGCTGCTGAACAGGGAGACCAGGTCAACCTGGACTTTGAAGGCTTTGTTGATGGTGAAGCCTTTGCCGGTGGCAAGGGTGAACAATATGATCTGGTGTTGGGCTCCAACAGCTTTATTCCAGGTTTTGAAGATCAGTTGGTAGGTACCCAGGCAGGTGAAGATAAAGACATTGAAGTCAGCTTTCCTGAAGACTATCAGGCCGCTGACCTTGCAGGCAAAAAAGCCGTTTTCAAATGTCATGTCAATGCAGTGAAAAGCCAGGCACTGCCTGAGTTGAACGACGCCTTCTTTGAGAACTTTGGCGTGAAAGAAGGTGGTCTGGATGCATTCAAGGCAGAAGTGCGTAAAAACATGGACGCACAATTGAAGCAGGCAGTCCGCAGCCAGACCAAGCAGGCCGTATTTAAAGCGCTGATGGATGCCAATCCGGTTGAAGTGCCCAAGGCGCTGATTGACAATGAAATCGATAATCTGCGTCGTCAGGCAGCTCAGCAGTATAATCTGGGCAAAGATTTTGATATTTCACAGATCCCGGCCGACCTGTTTCAAGAGCAAGCCAAAAACAATGTGACCCTGGGGCTTTTGGTGGGTGAGTTGATCAAAGCCAACGAAATGAAAGCCGAAGATGCCATGGTTGACGAGCTGCTGAATGAAATGGCGCAGTCTTACCAGGAGCCTGAGAAAGTCGTTGAGTACTATCGCTCAAACCAGGAAATGCTACGTCAGGTTCAGGCGGCCGCTTTAGAGCAGCAGGTCGTTGACAAGCTGTTGGCTGAAGCACAGGTCACTGATGTGAGCAAAACCTTTAAAGAGCTGGCTCAGCCTGAGCAGTAAGTCGGCGAGCTGGATCTATGCAACCGGCGCGATTGGCGCCGGTTGCTGTTTCAGGTGTGACGATTTCTCAACTGGTATTTCCAGCGCGCCTCGGTTACTTTAGTGGTGACCTCAGCGATCAATTCAGAGTGGAATTCTTATGCAAAACCTAGTGGATATTGAAAACGCCGGCGGCCTGGTTCCTATGGTGGTGGATCAGACCTCACGTGGCGAGCGTGCCTATGACATCTACTCTCGCCTGCTGAAAGAGCGCGTTATTTTTCTGGTTGGCAAGGTTGAAGACTACATGGCCAACCTGGTGGTGGCGCAGATGTTGTTTTTGGAATCAGAGAATCCAGACAAAGACATTTATCTATATATCAACTCTCCCGGTGGTTCTGTGACCGCAGGCATGTCGATTTATGACACCATGCAGTTTATCAAGCCGGATGTCTCTACCATGTGTATCGGCCAGGCGGCCAGCATGGGTGCACTGCTGTTGGCTGGTGGTGCGGCTGGAAAGCGTTATTGTCTGCCCAATTCACGGATGATGATTCACCAGCCTCTGGGGGGCTTTCAGGGTCAGGCCTCAGATATTGAAATTCACACTCGTGAAATTCTGGGTATCCGTGACAAGCTGAATAAAATCCTCGCCCACCATACCGGACAGAGTATTAAAACCATTGCCAAAGACACAGATCGTGATAACTTCATGGATGGTCAGGCAGCAGTGGACTATGGTTTGATTGATGCGGTTCTGGAAAAGCGCCCCGCTTGATTGGCGGCGTATCCATTCGCGGAATAAATGAGGTAAGCATGACCGACGGCAAGAATTCCAATGAAAAGCTTTTGTACTGCTCTTTTTGTGGCAAAAGCCAGGATGAAGTAAAAAAACTCATTGCAGGGCCTTCGGTCTACATTTGTGATGACTGTGTGTCTTTGTGCACCGATATCATTCACAACGAGCTGCAAGAGCAGGCGACGACAGAAACAGATGAGCGTCTGCCTACGCCACGTGAAATCCGCGCACATTTGGATGATTATGTGATCGGTCAGGATCGTGCCAAGATGGTGCTCGCTGTTGCGGTCTACAACCACTACAAGCGCCTGCGTTCAGGCCCGGTCAAAGAGGAAGAGGTTGAGCTGGGCAAAAGTAATATTTTGCTGATCGGTCCAACCGGTTCGGGTAAAACTCTGCTGGCAGAGACACTCGCCCGCATGCTTAACGTCCCTTTCACCATGGCTGATGCCACCACGCTGACCGAAGCAGGTTATGTGGGTGAAGACGTTGAAAATATCATTCAAAAGCTGCTGCAAAAATGTGATTACGATGTCGAGCGCGCTCAACGTGGGATCGTTTACATCGACGAGATCGATAAAATCTCTCGCAAGTCCGATAATCCATCGATCACCCGCGATGTGTCCGGTGAGGGGGTTCAGCAGGCCCTGCTTAAACTGATTGAAGGCACCGTGGCTTCTGTTCCTCCTCAGGGAGGGCGCAAGCACCCCCAGCAAGAATTTGTGCAGGTGGATACCAGTAACATGCTGTTCATTTGTGGCGGTGCTTTTGCCGGATTGGAAAAAGTCGTTCGCGCGCGGACTGAGAAAGGCGGTATTGGATTCAGTGCCACCATTCACAGCAAAGAAGAGAAATCAGTGACTCAGTCACTGGCAGAAATTGAGCCAGAAGACCTAGTGCGTTTCGGCCTGATCCCTGAGTTTATTGGGCGTTTGCCAGTCATCGCAACCTTGACAGAGCTGGACGAAGACGCGCTTATTCAGATCCTCACCGAACCCAAAAATGCACTGACCAAACAGTATGGGCGTCTTTTTGATATGGAAGAGGTTGAGCTGGAGTTCCGTGAAGAAGCCCTGCGTGAAATTGCCCGTAAAGCACTGGAGCGTAAAACCGGTGCTCGAGGGTTGCGCTCGATCATGGAGGGCATCCTGCTCGACACCATGTATGACATTCCTTCGGAACCCAATATTGCCAAGGTGGTTGTCGATGCGGGTGTTGTAAAAGGAGAGACCCCTCCTTTGATCCTTTACGAGAACCAGGAATCACTGGCCAAAGCGGCCAACCGGGACTGAGTGACCGGTTCAGCAACTCTGAGTTGAGCCATCTGTCCGGCGTGGCAGATGGCAAATCAGCAAGTCATCCTATGATGAGGTAAGGCTGCGATGACGCAGAATGATGTAATGATTCAAGAGGCTGACCTTTTAGAGCTGCCCTTGTTGCCACTGCGTGATGTAGTGGTTTATCCGCAAATGGTGATCCCCCTGTTCGTTGGGCGTGAGAAGTCTATTCATGCGCTGGAAGCAGCGATGGCGTCACACAAAAAAGTTTTCTTGCTGGCCCAGAAAGACCCTGAAATTGATGATCCGCAGCCAGAGGATCTCTATGAGCTGGGCACTCAAGCGACAGTCTTACAGCTGTTGCGCCTGCCAGATGGCACGGTGAAAGTCTTGATCGAAGGGGAGCAGCGTGCCCGCCTGATCAGTCATCAAGTCAGTGAGCACTACAATGAGCAAGGGGAGCAGGGTGAGTTTATTCTTGCCCGTTGTGAGCTGTTGCCCAGTGAAGCACTGACAGAGCGGCAGCAGGAAGTGCTGACACGTGTACTGTTAGGCCAGTTTGAGCAGTATGTGAAGCTGTCGAAGAAGGTTCCAGCTGAGGTTTTGAACAGCTTAAAAAATATCGCTGATCCGACCCGTATGGTCGATACCATTTCGGCGCATATTTCCCTGAGTGTGAAGGACAAGCAGGGGCTGCTGGAACTGAACAGTGTGCGCGAACGCATTGAGCGCTTGATGGCGCAGATCGAAGAGGAAATCGACCTGCTGCAGGTGGAAAAACGCATCCGTGCCCGCGTCAAGCAGCAAATGGAAAAAACCCAGCGTGAGTACTATCTGAACGAGCAAATGAAAGCCATTCAGAAGGAAATGGGTGACCTGGATAACTCAGGCAACGAGCTGGATCAGCTACAGAAAAAAATTGAAGCCGCTGGCATGCCGCAGGAAGCCAAAGACAAGGCCCTGGCTGAGTTAGGCAAGTTGCGCATGATGTCGCCAACGTCTGCCGAAGCCACCGTGGTTCGTGGTTACCTGGACTGGATGCTGAACCTGCCGTGGAAAAAACGCTCTCGCGCCAGTATTGACCTGAATAAAGCCAGCCAGATTCTTGATGAAGACCACTACGGGCTGGAAGAAGTCAAAGAGCGCATTCTCGATTATCTGGCCGTGCAGCAGCGGGTCAAAAAAATCCGTGGTTCTGTGCTGTGCCTGGTTGGCCCACCGGGTGTGGGTAAAACCTCTTTGGGTCAGTCGATCGCCCAAGCCGTGAATCGAAAGTATGTGCGCATGGCCCTGGGTGGTGTGCGTGACGAAGCCGAGATTCGTGGACATCGACGCACCTATATCGGTTCAATGCCAGGCAAGTTGATTCAAAAAATGTCCAAGGTGGGGGTTAAAAACCCACTGTTTTTGTTGGATGAGATCGACAAGCTGGGCATGGATCACCGCGGAGATCCCGCGTCAGCGCTCTTAGAAGTGCTGGATCCAGAGCAGAATAACAAATTCAGTGATCACTACCTGGAAGTCGACTTTGATCTTTCAGAAGTGCTGTTCATCTGTACCGCCAACTCGATGAACATTCCAGCGCCTTTGCTGGATCGGATGGAGGTGGTGCGTCTTCCCGGTTATACCGAAGATGAAAAGTGTCATATTGCCAGTCGTCACCTGCTGCCTAAACAGCTTAAAAATGCTGGATTGAAAGCCGCTGAGATGGTGCTGAGTGAGACCGCGCTGCTGGAATTGATTCGTTATTACACCCGTGAAGCGGGTGTTCGTGAACTGGAACGTCAGATCACCCGCGTTTGTCGTAAAGTCGTGCGTCAGTTGAGCGAAGGCAAAGCCCAGGCCCCGGTTCAGGTGACTCCTCAGACTTTGGAAGACTATCTGGGGGTGCGCAAATACAACTATGGCTTAGCCGATCAGAGCAATCAGATAGGTCGAGTCACTGGCTTGGCCTGGACCAGTGTTGGCGGCGAGCTTCTAAGCATTGAAGCCACCACCATGCCCGGCAAGGCTCGGTTGATCAAAACCGGCTCTTTGGGTGAAGTCATGCAGGAATCGATTCAAGCGGCTTTGACCGTGGTGAGAAGCCGCAGCGCCAGCCTTGGCATTGATCCTGAGCTGTTTGAAAAGCGCGATATCCATATCCACGTGCCTGAAGGCGCAACGCCCAAAGATGGCCCCAGTGCAGGTATCAGCATGTGTACTGCCCTGGTGTCTGCAATGACCGGGATTGCCGTGCGCTCTGAGGTGGCCATGACCGGTGAAATCAACCTGAGGGGCGAGGTCATGAAGATCGGTGGCCTGAAGGAAAAACTCCTGGCTGCTCGACGTGGCGGCATCAAAACCGTGTTGATTCCACAGGAAAATGAAAGAGACCTGAAAGAGATTCCAGACAGCATCAAAGGTCCGCTCAATCTGGTGCCAGTGCAATGGATTGACCAGGTGCTCGAAGTCGCCCTGGCTGAACTGCCAACGCCTTTGGTACTGGATAACCTGGCTAAAAAAGAGGAAAAAACGGCCGATATTCGTCCTGGAACCCACTGAATGCCTAAATAAATGGCTTTCGGGTATTTCCTTTGCCGCCCTATAAAGGCTAAGATACGGGCCATACGGTTGGTTGAGCCGCCTGGCTGGTGGACATAAAGGCTCCGTTAATTTTTTTAATCGTTGCCGGCTGATGAATTTGCCTAACAAAATCCTGAGCCGGTTTGAAGTTGGAAAAACCACGCATTCTGGACCTTAAGCAAAGACTTTACGGAACAGAAGCTTGTTTAACATCACTAAGGGGTAGAAGAGTGAATAAGTCAGAATTGATTGATGCGATTGCAACCAAAGCAGACCTGCCTAAAGCGGCGGCCGCTCGTGCACTAGACGCTTTGCTGGACTCAGTCAGTGAATCACTGCAGAAAGGTGACAGCGTGTCACTGGTCGGCTTTGGTACTTTTGCGGTGAAAGAGCGTGCTGCTCGTACTGGCCGCAACCCACAAACCGGTGCTGAAATCCAGATCGCTGCTGCAAAAGTGCCTAGCTTCAAGCCCGGCAAAGGTCTGAAAGACGCTGTCAACTGATCTTGGCTATCCTGCAAGCAGTCTGAACGCACCCTTAGAGGTGCGTTTTTTTTGCCAAACGAACAGTGATTCTGATGTTTGGTTGTTAGTGGTCAAACCGGTATAATCCGCCAATTATTCAGCGCTAGCAGACTGAGGAAGGCATGCTACTTAAAATTCGTGAAAAATCCCGCGGGATTGTTGCTTACTTTATTGTTGGTTTGATCGCGATCGCCTTCTCCCTGTGGGGGATGGACTCGCTGTTTACTGCATGGCGTGGCGACCCCAATGAGGCGGTTCAAGTCAATGGTGAAACTATCACCCACCAGCAGATTGACCGCCGGGTACAACAGCAAATGCGACAGCTCCTGCAATCGGGCCAGATCGATCCAGACCAGCTGGACACAGACCTGTTACGCCAGATCGTGACCTCCCAACTGGTTCAGCAGGAACTGCTGCGCCAAGAAACCGAGCGTTTGAAGTTGCGAGTGTCTGATCGTCAGGTCGAGCGGGAAATGGTTCGCATTGATGCCTTCCGTGGTCAGGATGGTCGTTTCAATCAAGAGACCTTTACCCAACTACTACGCCAGGAAGGCTTATCACCGGCTGCATTTCGTGCCCAACTGCGGGAAGACATCCTGGTTCAACAACTGCTCAGCGGCCTGTATGCCTCAGAGTTTGTGACACCCGCCGAATTGGCTGAATTCCAGCGCATCGCTGGTGAAAAACGTGATTACCGTTACTTGTTGATCCGTCAGGCCGATTTTATGGATGAAGTCAATCTGTCAGAAGCCGATATTGAAGCCTTTTATACAGAGAATGCCCGCGCTTTCATGGCACCTCGGCGAGTGCAGTTGGACTACCTGATGTTTGATCCTGACAGTCTGATGCAAGACATGTCAGTGAGCGAAGAAGAAATCCAGCTGGAATATCAGCGTTTTATTGCCGGTCTTGAGCAACAGGGCCGCTATCGTGCCGCGCATATTTTGTTGAGTTATGACTCCGCAGCTGAACAGGCAGAAGCTCAGGCACAGCTGGAAGGCGTGCGTGAAGAAGTCCTCCAAGGGGCTGACTTCGCAGAACTGGCTGCAGACCTATCTGAAGACACGGCCACGGCTCGTCGTGGAGGCGACCTTGGCTGGATTGAACCCGGTAGCCTGGACCCTGCTTTCGAATCCGCACTCTTTGCCTTGACTGAGGCCGGACAAGTCAGCCCAGTTGTGGCCACGGACTTTGGTTTACATCTGATTTATTTGGCCGACAAACAAGCCGCAGACATTCCTGCACTGGATGAGGTACGTGACGGCATGCGTGAGCGTTTGCTGGCACAGCCGATGCGTGAGGCGGTCAGTGAAAAACTTGAGCTTTTACGTAACCTGAGTTTCAGTGCAGACCGTTTGGATGAAGTCGCCCAGCAAACGGGGCTTGAGCGAGCCCAGACTGACTGGCTTTATGATGGACAGCTGCCAGGATTCTGGCGTCAGGATCGGGTGCGTCAGGCTATTTTCTCTCAGGAAGTGCTGGAAGATGGCTGGGTCTCTGAGCCGGTGCGTCTTGAAGATGGTCGTTATGTGCTGATTCAGAAGGCGGCTTTTGAACCTGCCCAGCAGCGCCCCCTGGCTGAAGTGCGCGATGAAGTGATTGAAGAACTGACCTTTTTTGAAGCGCAGCGCCTGGCAGAAGCAGCGGTTCTTGATCTGCAGACGCGACTGGTTGAGGGCGAGTCACTTGAACACCAATCCTGGGTTCTGCGTGAAGGCGTCAGCCGGACCAATCGCAGTGATGACCGCCAGATTTTGAGTGCAGCCTTTGCCCTGACTGAGCAGGCTCAGCCGGCGGTGCGCCTGGTGAATCTGCCCAGTGGTGATGTGGCGCTGGTACAGCTGCTGAGCATGACGGAAGGGGAAGTATCCAGTGATCCTGAAGAACTGACTGAGCTGCGCCAGATGCTGCAAGGAGACAAGGGGTATCGCCTGCAAACCCAGTTTGTGCATCATCTAGAGCAGCAAGCAGAAATCAAAGTCCGCAACTAAACCGATGATCGCTGTTTAGCAAAATCCGCGTAAACCACCGCCCATTCGGGCGGTGATATAAGTGGAGACTGCAAAGCAGTCATGGGTTGCTGCTCGCAACCAGGACTGGCATTATTTACAGTATGATCAAAGCCA
>SKHR01000136.1 GCA_007116865.1 Marinospirillum sp.
AATGGATCACAAGAGAGACACCATGACTGCTTCCCACGAATCCTTGATTTCACTGAGTTTTGACCAGGGCATTGCACGCGTTGCACTGAACCGACCTGAGCGGCACAACAGCTTAAATATGCCATTGATTGAGGCGTTGCTTGAAGTGCTGGCCAGCTTGAATACGCGCAAGGATCTGATTGCGGTGTTGCTGACCGGGGAAGGCGAGAGTTTTTGCAGCGGCCTGGATGTGCCATCGGTGATGGCCGATCCAAAAAACCTTACCTGGTTGTTGAGTGGTTGTGATGGTTACCCTCATAACAAGGTACAGCATCTGGCACTGGGTTGGCGCTCTTTGCCTGTTCCTGTGATCGCTGCCCTGAAAGGCCATGTTTATGGTGGCGGGTTGCAGATCGCCATGGGTGCTGATCTGCGTATTGCTGCCCCTGATGCCCGGTTATCCGTGATGGAAGGGCGCTGGGGGATCATTCCCGACATGGGGCTGAGCGTGACAGCACGTGGCTGCGTGCGCGAAGACCAGCTCATGAAGTTGGCGCTCACTAGCGAAGTGATTGATGGTCTAGAGGCTGAGCGCATCGGCTTGGTCACTTCACTGGCAGAAGACCCTGAAGCTGCGGCCTGGGCCTTAGCGCAGACGCTGACTCAGCGTTCGCCCGATATGACCAAGGCTTGTAAGCGCTTACTGCGCGACTCCTATACCCAGACGGATGATGAGCGCTTGGCCATGGAAGAAAAGCTGCAAAAACGCCTGTTAGGGACGGCAAACCAAATGGAGGCAGTTCGCGCTCAGTTGGAAAAACGTCCGCCCCAATTCAAGCTGGACTAACGCTGGCGCTGCTCCATCCGTCGCAAAAACTCAAACATGACCCGGTGGTAGAGTTCTGCGCCCAGAAAGGCGTCCTCTACACCGGAGTCAAGGTTTGGGTTGTCGTTGACTTCAATGACCACCACCCGGTCGCCCGACTGCTTTAGGTCCACCCCATACAACCCATCACCGATCAGGCGAGTCGCTTTGAGTGCGGTCTTGATCACGGCTGCGGGCACCTGCTCAACCGGCAGGGTTTGGAAACGCCCAGAAACCGTTTTTGCCTGGGTGTGATTGTAAATCTGCCAGTGACCTTTAGACATAAAATACTGGCAGGCAAACAGGGGTTTATTATTGAGAATACCAATTCTCCAATCGTAGTCGGTGTACAGGTATTCTTGTAATAACACGATGGCTGACTGGCGGAAAAAAGCGCTGGCCTGTTGAATCAGGGCCTCAGGGGTTTCGACTTTAACGACACCTTTGGAAAAAGCACCGTCAGGAATTTTCAACACACCAGGATAGGTGAGCTCACCGGCCAGTTTTTCCAGTTGGCGCGTCTGTCCCTTGTAGAGCAGAGTCGTTTGTGGGGTTGGAATCCCTTTGCTGGCCAGCAGATCGGCCAGATAAACCTTGTTGCAGCAGCGTAAAATCGAGCGCGGATCATCCATCACCACCATGCCTTCCACTTCGGCTTTTTTGGCGAAACGGTAGGTGTGGTTGCTGATGGATGTGGTTTCGCGGATGAAAAGCGCATCATACTCAGCGAGATGACCAAAGTCTTTTTTCTCAATTAAATCAACATCAATGCCAAGCTTGCGTCCAGCACGAATGATCTGGCGCAGGGCACCGTTATCTGAAGGCGGGAGTTTTTCTTCACGATTGATGAGCACTGCCAACTCATAACGATAGCGTTTGCGGGTACTGGGTTTGCGCCAGACCTTTTTGCTGAAACTGTCCAAGGCTGCTGCAAAAAGATCCTGTTCGGCTTCCGAGAGCTGTTTAAGGTTGCCTGGGCGCAGGGATTCAATCTGCCAGTTTTGGCCATGATGAAAACTGACCTGCAGGATCGGGCAGGGATATTGTTCAAAAATCTGGCGGCCAAGGTCGGCAAGCGGTTCATGCAGGGTCTGACCGAAACACAGGGTCATGGTGAACTGCGTGGTTTCCGTTGCTGAATTTGGCACGCCTTGTTTACGGCTTCTGAGTTTATTCAGCGCCGCATCCAGCTGATCCATGTTCAGGCTGTAAATGGATTTGCGAGCCAGATCGTTGATCGTCCGAATGGAAGGAATGACCTTGTGGCCTCTGGCTTCAGCCAGTAGCGAGGTGTAATAGCCGTAACTCAAATAACGAAAGGAGTCACAAAGATTGATGACCTGAGTGGGGGTGGTATCGGTGCGACTGCCCTGGGCCAGGTAGTCATGGGCGGTGATCAGATCATCACTGGGATAGTAACCAACCCAGTCGCTGGGCTTGTCTAGGATCAAATGCAGACGACTCATCACTCAGGCTTCCATCCAGGATTAAAAGGCGTAATATCGCCTAAACACCAACACCTTGCTAGGGGTGATTGGACAAATTTTAGAGGCAGATGATGCGACCAAGCCATGTGCGTACCGCCACGATCGCAGACCTGGATGCGCTGGTGCAACTGGAGACTGCTTGTTTTGCGACTGACCGCTTAAGTCGGCGGCGCTTTCGCTGGATGATCCAGCAGGCTCATGCCAGCCTGCTGGTCAGCACTTCACCTGAATCCGATGCGAAGCTGCTTGGATATTTGCTGCTGCTTTTCCATCGAGGTACGCATTTAGCCAGAGTTTACTCACTCGCCGTCGATCCTGCTCACCAGGGGCAAGGCATTGCCCAGTCGTTACTGTTAGAGGCTGAGCAGTTAGCGCTGGATGAAGGTTGCCCGGTCATCCGCCTGGAAGTGCGTCAAGACCATCCCGCAGCTCAACGCCTCTACCAAAAGCAGGGCTACCGCCATTTTGGTGACTATTCAGCCTATTACGAAGATCAGGCTGATGCCTGGCGGATGCAAAAGTATTTATGGCGGCCACCGCGTTTAAGCAGTCATCCGGTGCCTTACTACGCTCAGACCCTGCCTTTCACCTGTGGTCCAGCCTGTTTGATCATGGCGATGGCTGCCTTGAACCCTCGGAGCGATCTAGACCGCCGCCATGAATTACAGGTGTGGCGGGAGGCGACGAGTATTTTCATGACCCAGGGTCATGGCGGTTGCGGTCCGCGTGGTTTAGCCTTGGCGGCGTGGAATCGTGGTTTTGGTGTGGATCTTTGGATCACTCCGGACGGCCCTTTATTTATTCAGGGGGTGCGTCAAGCCATGAAAAAGCAAGTGCTGAGCCTTGTGCATGAAGCCTTTTGTGATGCCTTGGAAGCCACCCGGGTGTGCCAGCAGTCGAGAGCATTTGACTTGTCTGATCTGGAGGCTGGTTTAAAAAAAGGAGGTATCCCTTTGGTACTGATCAGTCACTGGCGTTTTGCCAAAAGCAAAAGCCCCCACTGGGTGGTGGTGACGGGCATAGATGAACACTTTGTTTTTATTCATGATCCGGAAATTGATGAAGAGGCGTTGAAAAGCTCGATTGACGTCCAGCAGGTGCCGGTTGCACGAGCCGTCTTTGATCGGATGGCTTTGTTTGGGCATGACCGGATACGCTGTGCATTAGTGCTTTACACAAGGGAGAAGGCCAATGTTTAAGCTGGCATTTTTTGTGCCCCATGCCGATAAAGAGAAGGTGAAGCAGGCGGTGTTTGCAGCAGGTGGTGGGCGTATTGGAAACTATGATAGCTGCTGTTTTGAAACCCAGGGAACCGGGCAGTTTCGTCCATTAACGGGTGCTCAGCCAGCATTGGGCGAGGTTGGCGCTTTGGAGCAGGTTGGGGAGACCAAGGTTGAGCTGGTTTGTGAAGCTGCGCGAATTGACGCCGTGATCCGCGCACTGAAAGCGGCGCATCCCTATGAAGAACCGGCCTACGAAGTCTGGCGTTTGGAAGACTTCTGAGTCGGTGGGTGAAGAAAGATCAATCGCAGCAGCACCAGTAAAACCAGAGCAGCCAGGTAAGTCCAGGCCAGGCGATAATCCAGGCGTATGACGATCCAGTAGTGGAGGATGCCCAGAGCGATGCACAGGTAGAGGCTACGGTGCAGCCATTGCCAGATTTTGAGGGGCATGGCCTGGCGAACTCGGGTCGGAGAAGTCAGCGCCAGGAGTGACAGCAGGCACAAAATACTTACCCCTAATTGCAGATGATAAACGCTGCTTAACTCATGCCAGATCCACTGCCACTGCCATCCCTGTTCGCCTCCCAGCCAGAAAAGTGCGTGAGCGATCAGCCACCAGAACCCCCAGAGTCCCAGCTGGCGACGGGTTGCAACAAAGGCCACCTGACCAGTGAAGCGACGTAAAAATCCCCAGGCCAGGGTGAGCAGTAACAGGATCAAACCGGTGTGACCGCTGAAGTGCAACATGGCCTCTGCGGGAAAAGGCCCCAGGTTACCCTGGTGATACTGCCAGCCCAGCCATAGAGCCGGTGACAGGCCGATCACAAAAACCACCAGTCGCATGCCAAGCATCAGTAGTTCACCCGCAAGTCCATGCCGCTGTACAGGGATGCGACTTCGTCTTCATAGCCATTGAACATCAGTGTTGGTCGGCGCCCTGGTTCGCCCAGGCGTCGTTCGGATGCCTGAGACCAGCGTGGGTGACTGACATCCGGATTGACGTTGGCATAAAAGCCATACTCATTGGTTGACATGGCCTGCCAGGAGGAGACCGGCTGACGTTCTTGAAAGCGCAGTGTCACGATCGACTTGATGCTTTTAAAGCCATACTTCCAGGGCACTACCAGACGGATGGGTGCGCCATTCTGATTGGGCATGGGTTTGCCATAAAGGCCAACGGCCATCAGGGTCAGTGGATGCATGGCTTCATCCATGCGCAGACCTTCGCGATAAGGCCACTCGATGGTGCTGCGCCGCTGACCACGAAACTGATCCGGGTCGTAAAGGGTTTCAAACACGACATATTTGGCGCGGGAGTTGGGCTCCAGGCGCTCAATCAGTTGGCTGAGCGGGAACCCCGTCCAGGGAACAACCATGGACCAGGCTTCGACACAACGAAACCGATAAACACGCTCTTCCAGTGTCAGCGGACGCAACAGATCTTCCAGGTCATAAACCCCGGTGTGAGCCACCTCCCCTTCGACCTTGATTTGCCAGGGATGGGGGCGCAGATAATGCCCCCAGTCTGAAGGGTCACGCTTGCGGGTGCCAAATTCAAAGAAGTTGTTGTAGCTGGTAACGATCTGCTCATCGGTCAGGCTTTCATCCAAGGACTGGGTGGCCGAAGCCTCAGGAATTCGTTCATGCCAGTCTGGGGTGCTGGCCGACTGGGCGGATAACAGGCCCGGTGTCGCCAGGCCGGCTGAAGCAACCAGTGCAGTGCTTTGTTTGATGAACTCTCTACGCTTCAGGTATAAAGACTCTGGAGTGATTTCTGAAGCGGGAATGTGAGGGTGGCGGTAGCGTGTCATGGTTATCTTCTGGTCTGAGTTGGGTCGCTGAGTGGAAAGATAAGCCACAAGTTCCACCCTTTATCGCAGAATCGGCATAAAACTTGACCGGGGTCAAGCTGGGTCACAGTAAACCCCTTGAAGGGGGTCAACGAAAGTTCTACTCTGACTTTAGTCACAAATAAATTTATCTGCAAGTGTTTGATAAATTTAGACTAATGGGTTGATAGCTAAAAGCGATTTAGCCCGCCAACGAGTCGATGAGGAGACTACTATGAGTTGGAAAACCAAAGCACTACCCGCCCTCGGTGCTGCAAGTTTGCTGGCTGTTGCCAGCACGGCTGCAGTCGCTGGTGACGGTTATCATGAGCGCTACTCAAACTTTTTTGAGCCCCTGCCTTACTTTGCGCCCATTCCTGCGAACAACAGCCTGACGCCTGAAAAAGTGGAGCTGGGCACGATGCTGTTCTTCGAGCCACGCATTTCTGCCAGTGGCGTGATCAGCTGTGCAACCTGTCACAACCCTGCACTGGGTTGGTCTGACCGTATTCCCCGCGCAACGGGTCACGATGGTCAGGTCGGTGACCGTAACACGCCAACCGTTCTGAACTCTGGCTTCTTTGGTGCGCAGTTCTGGGACGGTCGTGAGCCAGATCTGGAAGGTCAGGCGTTGGGTCCCATCGAGGCAGATATCGAAATGAACATGCCTCTGGATGAAGCCATCGCACGTCTGGAAGAGTTTGATGAGTACAAGCAGGCCTTTGCCCGTGCTTATGGCACAGAAGCTATCACGCCTGAGCGTGTTGCTCATGCCCTGGCCAGCTTCCAGCGGACGCTGAACACGCCAAACTCTCCGCTGGATCGTTACCTGCGCGGTGATCTGTCAGCGATGACTGATCAGCAGAAGCGCGGCATGGCTGCCTTTGTTGATAATGGCTGTACTGCATGTCACAACGGCCCAGCCTTGACTGACAGCCTGTTCCATGCGATTCAGGTGCCTGGTTCTTCCGACCTGGGCCGTTACCTGGTCACTGGTGATGAGGCCGATCGCTATCGTTTCAAAACCCCAACCCTGCGTAACGTGGCTTTGACCTACCCCTACTTCAACAATGGTGGCACTGAGACCTTGACTGAAGCGGTACAGGTCATGGGTCGTGAAATGCTGGGTCGCGAGTTTGATAGCCGTACCAATGCAGATATCGTCGCCTTCCTGCATGCGTTGACTGGTGATCAGCCCAACGTGGCTATTCCAGCGCTGCCCTAAGCAGCTCAGGTTTAGTGTTTGACTGACAGGCCACCTTCGGGTGGCCTGTTTGCGTTATTCCTCTTCGCCTCTTGCCCCTCACTGGCTTTTGCGCATAATAGCGATCCTCCTTAAGTGATGTTCAGGGTAAGCACATGACAAGTATGGCCGCAAAAGATTGGCGCGATCGCTTAGAGGCCTTGCGCGCAAATAAACTGTTTGAAACCGTGGTGATCGCGATCATCCTGTTTTCAGCCTTGCTGATCGGTGCCAAAACCTATGATGAAGCCAGTCGCTTTGAACGGGTGATGTACTGGCTGGACTGGGGGGTGACCCTGTTTTTTTTAACAGAGCTGATCATCCGTTTAGCGGCAGAAAAACGCTGGGTTAACTTCTTTAAAAAAGGCTGGAATATCTTTGATTTTGTGATCGTCACGGCCAGCCTGATTCCCATTGATGACAGCGAAATGGTGCTGTTGGCGCGTCTGCTGCGTGTGTTCAGGGTGTTGCGCCTGGTTTCCATGATTCCTGAATTACGGATTCTGCTGGGTGCCCTGGTAAAATCCTTGCCGCGCATGGGCTACGTGGCCCTGCTGATGTTCATTATCTTTTATATCTACGGCGCGGTTGGCAGCTTTTTGTTTCATGATGTGGATGAAAAGCTCTGGGGCAATATTTCGCTGGCGATGCTCACCCTGTTTCAGGTGGCGACCTTTGAAAGCTGGGCTACGGCGGTGCTTTACCCGACCATGGAACATCACCCCTATGCCTGGATTTACTTTTTAACCTTTATTTTTCTAAATGCGTTTATTTTCCTGAACATGATGATTGGTATCGTTCTGGATGTGATGCAAAAAGAAAATGCTGCGTATCAACTGGAAACCGGGGAAGGTGAAGTGGCTGAAATTCACTGGTTGCGCGAACATGTGGCATTGATGCAAACCCAGCTCGAACGCATTGAACAAAAACTGGATAAGCAAACGGATGATAAACCTTGATCAGTTAGCTCAGCGAATTCAGGCACATCAGCCAAAAGAACTGACCGGAGACTGGCCCGAAGCGGCGGTTTTGTTGTCCGTAGTGGCGTCATCTCGCCCTAGCCTGGTATTGACGCGTCGAGCCGATCATATGAACACCCACCGCGGGCAGGTGGCTTTTCCGGGTGGAAAACGTGATCCTGACGATGCAGACCTGCTGCAAACAGCGTTACGTGAGGCGCAGGAGGAAGTCGCCCTGCCGGCTTCTGAAGTTCGGTTGCTGGGTTCTTTGAGCGATCTTTTATCCCTGCACGGACTGAAGGTTCGTCCTTATGTAGGGTTGATTCCCGATGGACTGGCGCTGAAACCCTGTGAATCAGAGCTGGATGCGGTGTTTCAAGTGCCCCTGGATTGGCTGCTGGATGACCCGCGCACTCACACCGATGTGATCCGCGTGGGTGGAAAAACCTATTATGTGCCCAGTTATACCTATCAGGGGTTTACCCTGTGGGGGCTATCGGCAATGATGTTGCTGGAACTCATGCAAGTGGGGTTCAATGCACCGATTGACTGGTCGGGCCGGCCGCCAGGGCGTTTAGTCGAACATCCGACTCGACCTTTGCCGCCCCGGCCATGAGACCCCGACAACCAAGATTTAAATCTGTTGAACACAAATGGAAACACCCATGAATAAAACCACCGTTTTGACCGGCATCACCACCACCGGAACGCCACACCTTGGCAACTATGTGGGCGCGATTCGTCCGGCCATCGAAGCCAGTCGTTTGGCGGATATTCAGTCCTACTTCTTTCTGGCTGACTTTCACGCCCTGATCAAGTGCCATGAACCTCAGCGAGTGGCTGAGTCGCGTCGTGAAATTGCCGCGACCTGGCTGGCTTTGGGCCTGGATACGGATCAAGCGGTTTTTTATCGCCAGAGTGATATTCCAGAGATCCCGGAGCTGACCTGGTTGCTGACCTGTGTGGCGGCCAAGGGTTTGATGAATCGCGCTCACGCGTATAAAGCCGCCGTACAGGAAAACCTGGACGCGGGTGATCGTGATCCGGATGCGGGTATTCAGATGGGGCTGTACAGCTACCCGATTCTGATGGCCGCCGATATTCTGATGTTTAAAGCCAACAAGGTGCCTGTAGGTCGGGATCAGATTCAGCATATTGAAATGGCGCGAGACATCGGCCAGCGCTTTAATCATATTTTCCAGGGCGATTACTTTACCCTGCCGGAGGCGGTGGTGGATGATCGGGTCGCGGTGCTCAATGGTCTGGATGGCCGTAAAATGAGCAAGAGTTACAACAACACCATCCCCTTGTTTGAGCCTGAAAAGAAACTGCGCAAGCTGATCAACAAGATCAAAACCAATTCGTTGGAACCCGGTGAGCCCAAGCAAACCGAAGGCTGCACTCTGTTCCAGATCTACTCAGCCTTTGCCTCAGCGGCGGAAGTTGAGCAGATGCGTCAGCGTTATGCGGAAGGCATTGCCTGGGGAGAAATGAAAAAAGAGCTGTTTGAGTATCTCAATGCCCAGCTACAAGGTCCCAGGGAAACCTATGAGCGCCTGATGCAGGACCCTGGCTACGTGGAGTCTGTTTTGCTTAAGGGGGCGGATAAAGCCCGCGCTCAAGCGACGCCCTTCCTGGAAACCTTGAAAGCCGCTGTGGGTCTGGGACGTTTTATCTGAAGTTGGCTCAGGGATGAGATCGGGAAGTGCGTCGGCGTTTTTTGCTGGACACTTCCCAGCAGCGCACTGCTCGAATGAGGTTTTCCTTCACTTCTAGCGTTTCGATGCGGTAATTTTCGAAGGCGACACAGACGTTGCCGTCAGGGATCAGCTCCAGATGTTCAAGAATCAGGCCGTTGAGCGTTTTAGGGCCGTGGGTTGGCAGGTCCCAGTTGAGCTGTTTGTTGACCTCCCGGAGGGTGGCGCTGGCATCAATCAGCCAGGTGCCATCCTGCTGCGGCTGAATATCCTCTTGGGTTTGAGGCACATCGGTGGTGAACTCTCCAACGATCTCTTCAAGAATGTCCTCCAGCGTGACCAGGCCTTGCACGTCACCGTACTCATCGACCACGATGCCAATGCGGCGCTTGCTCTTCTGGAAGTTTAGTAACTGGGTTTGCAAAGGGGTGGATTCGGGAATGAAGTAGGGTTCACGGGTTTCCTGAATCAACATGCCCTTGGTCGGCTGCTCGGCGGCAATCAAACGCAGGGCACCGCGCAAATGCAAAATGCCCACCACATTATTCAAATCACCCTTGTAAACCGGCAGTCGGGTATGTTGGCAGTGGCGCAACTGCTTCAGCAGTTCGTCCATTTCCAATTCCAGATCCAGCCCGACCACCTCCTGGCGGGGAATCATGATGTCATCGACGGTGATCTTTTCAAGATCAAGAATTGACAGTAGCATGGCCTGGTGGCGGCTGGGGATCAGGCTGCCAGCCTCATTGACCACTGAGCGAAGTTCCTCACTGGTGAGATGATCAGGACGATGCTGGTCTGGGCGTACTCCCAGGCGGCGCAGTAAAAAGTTGCTTACTAGGTTGACCAGCCAGACCAGTGGATAGAGCAGCTTGAGCAGAGGGTGAAGGGCATAGGAGGCCGGGCGGGCAAAACGCTCCGGGTGCAGTGCGGCAAGGGTTTTTGGCGTCACCTCGGAAAAAATCAGAATCACAATGGTGAGTATGGCGGTTGCAACAAGTGGACCGAGGCTTTCGCCGAGAAAGTGGATCGCGATCACCGTGGAAATGGCGGCGGCAAAATTATTGACAAAATTATTGCCGATCAGAATCACACCCAGCAGCCGATCAGGCCGCTTGAGCAGCGCACTGATGCGCTGAGCTGTCCGGTCGCCCTGGCGGGCACGATGATTCAGGCGATAGCGGTTGATCGACATCATCCCGGTTTCAGAGCCAGAAAAGAAACCGGAGAAGGCAATCAGCAGGGCTAAAAAAGTAAATAGCAACCCTAAGGGAAGTTCAGCGTCCATTAGCTCTGACCGAGGATGAACTGAAGTACGAAGCGTGAGCCAAAATAGGCCAGCAACAACAACAGGCTGCCCCCCAGGGTCCAGCGAACCGCCGTCATTCCGCGCCAGCCGAAGCGCCAGTGGCCGATCAACAGGAAGCCGAAGGTGATCCAGGCGGCAAGGGATAGCAGGGTTTTGTGGGCCATCGACTGAGCAAACATATTGTCAAGAAAAATAAAGCCGCTGGCGATACCGACCGTCAGTAGCAGCTGTCCGGCTAGCAGCAGGTCAAACAGCAGTCGCTCCATGGTTTGCAGTGGCGGCAGTACGCCGATCAGGCCTTTTAGGTGATGGTGTTTGAGTTGATGGTTTTGTGCCGCTAAAAGCAGCGCTTGGACACTCGCCAAGGCGAAAAGGCTGTAGGCAGAAAGCGAAGCAAGAATATGAAACAGCAGTCCATCTTCACTGCGCGGCATACGAGCGCCACCATCGGCAAACTGCCCGATCAAGACAAAAATAGCCGCCAAAGGGAACAACAGCGCGGCCAGGTTAAGTGTGGGATGTCTCAGGCTGGCAATCAGAATAAACACACAAATCAGCCAGTTGGCCAGAGAGGCGACTTCAAACAAGCCGAGACTGATGCCATCGGCCAGGCCAAGGTGTCCGTGCAGTGCTCCGGCGTGAGCCAGAACGGCAACGAGTCCGGTAAAACGAACCAGGCGCGCGCGCTCTGGCGCCTTGCCAAGCAGGCGTAGCGCAACCCATGAGGCGCCGGCGACGTAAAAAACCACTGCAACCAGTGAAAAAGGGAGGTATGCGGCCATGCGAACGAACGTTTGCTCCAGTCGGTCAGTCAATCAAAGGTCTATCCTAGCTGATTAAATAGGCTTTGGCACCACTAATGCATCCTGTGCATGGAGTTGCCTTGCCTGAGTGAGCTATAATCGGCGCCAAATTCTGAAGACCGAGGACTTCTGATGTTTGAAAATTTAAGTGAACGCCTATCGAAAAGCCTGCGCAGTCTGACCGGGAATGCACGGCTGACGGAAGATAATATCAAGGACACCCTGCGCGAAGTGCGTATGGCGCTGCTGGAAGCCGATGTTGCGCTGCCGGTGGTGAAGTCCTTTATTGAGCAGGTGCGTGAGCGGGCGGTCGGGCAGGAGGTTTCTAAAGCCCTGAAGCCCGGCGAGCAGTTTCTTAAGATCGTCAACGAAACCCTGACCGAGGTCATGGGGGCTTCCTGTGAATCCTTGCAGCTGAAAGGTGAGCCAGCGATTGTTTTGATGGCGGGTTTGCAAGGGGCGGGTAAAACCACCACGGTAGCCAAGCTGGCGCGTTATCTGCGCGAGCGGGAAAAGAAAAAGGTGCTGGTGGTCTCTGCTGACGTCTATCGTCCGGCGGCGATGGATCAGTTGCAAACCCTGGCTAAAGAAGTGGGGGTGGACTGTTTTGCCTCCAGCCCCAGTGAGGCGCCACAAAAGATCGTGGCGCAGGCGCAGCGCGAAGCCAAGATCGGCTTTTATGATGTGCTGCTGGTCGATACCGCTGGTCGTCTGCATGTCGATGCCGAGATGATGGCGGAAATTCAGGCACTGCATCAGTCCCTGTCGCCTTGCGAAACCCTGTTTGTGGTTGATGCGATGACTGGCCAGGATGCGGCGAATACCGCCAAAGCCTTTGGCGAGGCCCTGCCTCTGACCGGGGTGGTGCTGACCAAAGCCGATGGTGATGCCCGTGGCGGTGCCGCCTTGTCGGTGCGTCAAATCACCGGCAAGCCGATCAAGTTCATCGGTAGTGGTGAAAAGACCGACGCGTTAGAGCCCTTTCATCCGGATCGTATTGCATCGCGCATCCTCGGTATGGGTGACCTGCTGTCGCTGATAGAGGAAGCCGAACGCACACTGGACAAAACCAAAGCCGAAAAGCTGGCGAAAAAGGTCAAAAAAGGCAAGGGATTTGATCTGGAAGATTTTCGTGAGCAACTCCAGCAAATGAAAAAAATGGGCGGCATGTCGAGCATGCTGGAAAAACTGCCTGGCATGAGTGGTATGGCAAAGCTGGCTGAACAGCAAGGCCCCATGAAAGAAATGGGCAAAATGGAAGCGATCATTAATTCCATGACACCCTGGGAAAGGCAAAAGCCTGAGCTGCTCAATGGTTCGCGCAAGCGTCGAATCTGTGAGGGTTCTGGCACCCAGCTGCAGGATCTGAATCGCCTGATCAAGCAGCACAAGCAAATGCAAAAAATGATGAAAAAAATGACCAATAAGGGTGCTGTTGCCAATATGATGCGCGGCATGCAAGGTCAGTTGCCACCCGGCATGGGCGGTGGAATGGGGGGTGGCTTTCCACCGCGCTTTTGATCGGCTCGGTGGGTGGCTGCACTAAAAAGTAAAAATGCCAGGGTTCGATGCTTCCCTTGCCAAGTTATATCAAGTAGAATACCCCGCCTTTCGGGTCGTCTGCCTGATGTAGTGCATTGGTATCACGCGGCTGAGTGATACCAGGGTTCAGTCAGCGCTCGGGTTGAATTGTCAGTGCCATGCTAAGCGGCGTGGCATTTATGCAGAAAATATAAAGGAAAGACTTGTAATGGTAACCATTCGTCTGGCTCGTGGCGGCGCTAAAAAACGCCCCTTCTATCATGTTCACGTAACCGATTCACGTAACGCACGCGATGGCCGCTACATTGAGCGTCTGGGTTTCTTCAACCCGATCGCCCGTGGCAACGCTGAGCGCCTGCGTATTGATACAGATCGTCTGCAGCACTGGGTTTCTCAGGGTGCGCAGCTGTCTGATCGTGTTGCCAAGCTGGTCAAAGAAGCCGCTAAGCAATAAGACTGAACTGAGTTCAGTCAATTTTGTTCTGAGATCGGAGTCTCAGCATGAGTGATACAAAGGCTGATGACTATCTGGTGCTGGGCAAAATCACCAGTGTGTTTGGTGTGAAAGGGTGGGTCAAAGTCTACTCTTACACAGATCCGCTGGAGAATATCTTTAGTTATGGTCAGTGGGTGCTGCGTCATCAAGGGCGCGACTGGTCAGTTGAGCTGCTGCAGGGTAAGCGCCATGGCAAAGGGCTGATTGCGCAGCTAAAAGGTTATGCAACGCCTGAGGTGTCTCGTCAGTTAAGTGGCGCACTGATTGGCGTTCCTAGGCAAAACTTGCCGCCTTTGCCTGAAGGCGAGTTTTACTGGAGCCAGTTGATCGGCCTGGAAGTCTGGAATTTGCAAAACCAGTACTTGGGTCGGGTGAACTACCTGATGGAGACTGGGGCAAACGATGTGCTGGTGGTCAAGCCGGTTAAAGGCAGCATTGACCGCGAAGAGCGTTTGCTCCCTTGGCTGATGCCGGAAGTCATTCGTCAAGTCGACCTGGAGCGTCAACGTATTGACGTTGATTGGGATGCAGACTTTTAAGCCGGATATTGGCGGGAAGGTGTAGGGTGTGGTTTGGTATTGTCTCCCTGTTCCCGCAAATGTTTCAGGCAATCACTGAGCAGGGTGTGATTGCTAAAGCGGTTCAGAAACAGCTGTTAGCGTTTGATTTCTGGAACCCCCGGGACTATGCCACTGATCGGCATAAAACCGTGGATGATCGGCCTTATGGTGGTGGGCCGGGCATGCTGATGAAGGTTGCCCCTTTGCGTCAGGCAATACGGGATGCCAGGCTGGCTGCTGGCGCTGATGTCAGGGTGATTTATCTATCGCCTCAGGGGCGACCACTCGATCAGGCCGGTGTCAGAGAGTTGGCACAAAGAGATCGCCACATTTTGGTGGCGGGTCGTTATGAAGGAATTGATGAGCGCCTTGTGGCCTCAGAAATCGATGAGGAATGGTCAGTAGGTGACTATGTCCTCAGTGGTGGGGAGTTGCCTGCCATGACACTGATTGATGCAGTGTCGCGGTTGGTACCCGGTGTTTTGGGACATGAATCTTCAGCCGATGAAGACTCTTTTTCTGAAGGACTGTTGGATTGCCCCCACTACACACGCCCAGAGATCATTGATGGGCAGGCGGTACCTGCGGTTTTGCTGAGTGGAAATCACGAAGCAATTCGCCGCTGGCGTCTGCAGCAGTCTTTGGGTCGAACTTGGCTGCGGCGTCCGGATTTGCTGGCTCAGTGTCAGTTAACGGAAGAGCAGCAAGCATTATTAGCCGAATTCATCCGCGAATACGATGCCCCGCGTACCAGGGCGCAAGTCGAGCGGCTTTAGTCTAGGAGCGAGCAGCAATGAGTAACAAAAACCTAATTATTCAGGCCCTTGAAGCCGAACAAATGACCAAGGAAATCCCTCCTTTTGCCCCTGGTGATACTGTGGTTGTCCAGGTGCGCGTGAAGGAAGGTAGCCGTGAGCGTCTGCAGGCCTACGAAGGTGTGGTGATCGGCAAGCGTAACCGTGGTCTGAACTCTGCCTTTACCGTACGTAAAATTTCTAGCGGTGTGGGCGTTGAGCGTACTTTCCAAACTTACAGTCCGCTGGTAAGCTCCATCGAAGTGAAGCGCCGTGGCGATGTACGCAAGGCCAAAATCTACTACCTGCGTGATCGTTCTGGTAAATCTGCCCGTATCAAGGAAAAACTGGCCTGATTGGCATGTGTTTGACTTGATCTTCAGCAGAACCAAAAACGGGTGCCCATGGGTACCCGTTTTTGTTCGTTCTCAGGAAATTTAGTATGAAAACTTTATTCCGCCCATGGTGGCTGTTTGCGCTGGTATATGGATTCAGTGCGCCCCTGTTTGCTGCTCCGACCCTTGAAGCGATGCAATCGGTTTTACAGCGTTTTGATCCGCGTCTGCAAATTGCGGATATCAGCTCAACGCCGATGAGTGGGTTGTATCAGATCAAGCTGTCATCCGGGCAGTTGCTTTATACCGATGCACAAGGTGAATTTTTACTGCTTGGTGATTTACTGCAAATCACTGAAACCGGACTGGTTGATCTGACCGATCTGGCTCAGGCAGATGAGCGGCGTGTGGCGATGGATCAGGTGCCTAGTGATGAGAAAATCACTTTTGCCGCCAGCGGCGAAGAGCGGGCCGTGGTTCGTGTGTTTACCGATATCAGCTGCCCCTACTGTGTGCAGCTGCACGATCAAATGGCGGACTTTAATCAGCAGGGCATCACCGTTGAGTATTTGGCAATGCCACGTCAGGGGCCTGGTAGCCGTGCATTCCAGCAGTTGGTCAATATCTGGTGTGCTGACCAGCCGGCTCAGGCTTTAGATCAGGCAATGGCTGGCGGACGAGTACGTGATCAGGCGTGTGAACATCCAGTGACACGTCATGCCCAGCTGGCGCAACGTTTAAGAATTCAGGGAACACCGGCCACCCTGCTGCCGGACGGTCAGTTGGTGTTTGGCATGGTTGACGTGCAAACCCTGTTAGGTCATTTAAATTTAAATCCACGATGATTCCAAACAGACAGGGCATCAGCCCCGTCTTTGAACAACCAAGGAGTTTATTTTGAAACCGGTAAAAGTGGCCGTTTGCGGCCTCGGCACAGTGGGTGGTGGTGTGTTTAATGTTTTGATGCGCAATGCCGGTGAAATTGCGCGTCGGGCGGGTCGCCCCCTGGTCATTGAGCAGGTGGCAGCCAGGCATCTGAATCCAGCCTGTGACACCTCTATGGTGTACGTCACCGAAGATATTTTTGAGGTGGTTGCCAATCCGGAAATCGATATCGTGGTTGAGCTGATCGGTGGTTATGACCT
>SKHR01000239.1 GCA_007116865.1 Marinospirillum sp.
CCAAAGCGGTTCGTGATGGCGACACTTATCTGATCGACGGCTCTAAAATGTTTATTTCTGGTGCCGGTTCGACCCAGTTACTCATTGTCATGGCTCGCACAGGGCGCACTGAAGAGGGTGCGCGTGGCATTTCGGCTTTTATTGTGCCTGCCGATTCGCCTGGAATCAGCTATGGCAAGTGTGAAGACAAGCTCGGCTGGAACAGCCAGCCCACTCGCCAAATCACCTTCGAACAAGTCTGCATCCCTGAAAAATACCGCCTGGGCAATGAAGGTGAGGGCTTTAAGTTTGCAATGAAAGGCTTGGACGGCGGGAGAGTCAATATTGCCACCTGCTCCCTTGGTGCGGCACAAGCCGCAATCACGCAAACTCGCCAATATATTCAAGAGCGCAAACAGTTTGGGCGTGCGATTGCCGACTTTCAGTCCGCTCAGTTCAAATTAGCCGACATGACAACCGATCTAACCGCCGCGCGGCAAATGGTCAGGCTGGCCGCCTTTAAAATGGATGAGGGCCACGCTGAGGCTCCAATGTTTTGCGCCATGGCAAAACGCTTTGCGACCGATGCGTGCTTTCAGATCATTGACGATGCGCTGCAGCTACATGGTGGCTATGGTTATATCCGCGAATACCCGATCGAACGCTACCTTCGTGATGCGCGTGTTCACCGCATCCTAGAAGGAACCAATGAAATCATGCGCCTGATCATTGCCCGCCGGGTAATGGAGGAAGGCATTTTGGAGGCACTCAGCTAATGACCGATTTACTCAAATACGAAAAACAAGCGCATATTGCGCTGATCACGATCAACAACCCACCGGCCAACACCTGGAACGAGACTTCGTTAGCCGGACTTAAAGACCTGGTCGAGTCGCTGAATCAAGATAAGGACATCTATGCACTTGTCATCACAGGTGAGGGCGACAAGTTTTTCTCAGCGGGAGCGGATTTAAACAAATTTGCCGCTGGTGACAAGGCGGTTGCTCGAGACATGGCAAGGCACTTTGGCCTGGCCTTTGAGGCGCTGGGGCAGTTTCGTGGCGTCTCTATCGCCGCAATCAATGGCTATGCCATGGGCGGTGGCCTTGAGTGTGCCTTAGCTTGTGATATCCGCATTGCAGAAACACAAGCACAAATGGCCTTACCCGAAGCAAAGGTTGGACTGCTCCCCTGTGCTGGCGGCACCCAAAACCTGCCCTGGCTGGTTGGCGAAGGCTGGGCCAAGCGAATGATTCTTTGTGGGGAGCGCGTCAACGCTGAAAAAGCACTCCAAATCGGCCTGGTTGAAGAGGTTGTACCGACTGGCGAGGCCGTTAATCGAGCCCTGGAGCTGGCAAAGATGGCTTGCCAACAATCACCCACTTCGATTGCTTCGTGCAAACAGCTGATCATGCACTCACGTGAAGCAAGCAGCCATGCACAAGGCTGGCGCTCAGAGCGCGAGTTGTTTGTTGATCTTTTTGATACTGAAGATCAAAAAGAGGGAGTCCAAGCCTTCCTCGAAAAGCGCACCGCCCAGTGGAAAAACCGTTAAGGCTTCATTATGAGTGACTTACCCGTTGTGTTTAATGAGATCGAACTGAGTGATGGCCGCAAACTGGGCATGGCACAGCTCAATGCACCAAAAGCATTGAATGCCCTATCACTCACCATGATCGAGCAGCTCTTACCGCAGCTGACTCAGTGGGCTACCGATGAGACGATTGCAGCCGTCTGGTTGGAGGGTCATGGTGACAAGGCATTTTGTGCGGGCGGTGATATCGTCGAGCTCTATCGCTCCATGACCGAAATCAACGGTCAAGGCGACCCCGCTCAAAGCAACCCCTATGCAGAGCGTTTTTTTGCCACTGAATATCGTCTGGACTACCTCATTCACACCTTTCCTAAGCCCTTCATTGTCTGGGGCAATGGGATTGTCATGGGTGGCGGCATGGGGCTGTTTGCTGGCGCTAATTGCCGTGTTGTGACCGAGCACTCACGCCTGGCCATGCCTGAAATCACGATTGGCTTGTACCCAGACGTGGGCGGCAGCTGGTTTTTGAACCGTATGCCAGGGCGTTGCGGCCTGTTTCTGGGCTTAACAGGTGCGCAGATGAATGCCGCTGATGCCTTATTTGTTGGTTTGGCTGATCGTTTCATTGCGCACGAACACCGCGCGGCGGTGATTGAAGCATTGCAAGGCCTGACCTGGGGCGGTTCAGATGCAGCCTGCGTGCAACAGGTCATGCGCCAATTTGAACAACAAAGCCACGCTCAAAAACCGGATTCAACCGTTCAGGCTCATTACGAGACCATCCAGCAACTGACCGATGCGGACTCTGCGCTGGGGCGTGTTCAAAAAATCACCGCCTATGCTGGCGAGGACCCCTGGCTTAAACGGGCTGCGGAGACGCTGAGCCGAGGCTCAACAACCTCCATGCTGCTTATTCAAGCGCAACTCCAGCGGTGCCTCCACAATTCTTTGGTACAGGTTTTTCAGCAGGAGCTGAACTTGTCGATTCAGTGCGCACTGAAGGGCGAGTTTTCTGAAGGCATACGGGCACTTTTGATTGATAAAGATCGCAGGCCCCGCTGGCATTATGCTACAGCCGAGCAGGTAGAAGATGGATGGATTGACGGCTTTTTTGCCCCTTTGTGGCCACAAAACCCCTTGAGCGATCTTGCGCCAATGCAAGTCAAAGATCGCCTGACCCAACACAACAACAAGATCCAGGAGTCAACACGATGAAACGCATTGCATTTATTGGTTTAGGTAACATGGGCGGTCCGATGGCGGCCAATCTGGCCAAAGGCGGCTTTGAAGTCGTTGGTTTCGATCTTAGCCAAGCAGCGATGACAGCACTTGAGCAGGCTGGTGGCAAGAGTGCATCAAGCGCTCATGCCGCTACCGAGGGTGCCGAGGTGGTGATTTCGATGCTACCTGCCAGCCAGCATGTAGAAAGCCTTTACCTCGGCGAAGAAGGTCTTTTCGCCCAGCTCAGCGCAGGCACTCTGGTGCTGGACTCTTCCACCATTGCCGCAGAAACAGCACGCCATGTGGCTGATGCAGCGACTGCAAAAGGCATTTTATTTATGGACACCCCGGTATCCGGTGGTGTGGGGGCAGCCAAGGCTGGCACGCTCACCTTTATTTGTGGTGGCAGTGAGGCGGCTTTTGCTCAAGCCAAGCTTGTGCTTGAGCCCATGGCAAAAAATATTTTTCATGCTGGCGATTCTGGCAGCGGTCAAATTGCCAAAATCTGCAACAACATGCTGCTAGCCGTACTCATGGCGGGAACAACCGAGGCACTAGCGCTGGGTGTTAAAAATGGCTTGGACCCAGCCACTCTGTCTGAAATCATCAAACAAAGCTCTGGCAGCAACTGGACCTTGAATGTCTACAACCCTTGGCCCGGTGTTATGGAAGGTGTACCGGCCAGCAACGAGTATAAAGGCGGGTTTCAAGTTGATTTGATGGCAAAAGACTTAGGCATTGCGATGGATACCGCTATCAGCAGTCGAGCCTCTGTACCCATGGGCAGTCTGGCAAGAAACCTTTTTGCCCTGCACGCACAAAAAGGCAATGGAGGGCTCGATTTCTCCAGCCTGCAAAAACTCTTTGCGGATTAAACCTATTGTCCCTGTTGTCACTTTTAAACAAGGACGCCTCCACACAAGAATAAAATCGGTGAGGTCTAACCATGCAAGCAATGAACGCAAGACAAGCCGCTGAAAACACGCCTGAGCACTTCTGGGCGAAAGCAGCTGAACAGGTGGATTGGTTCAAAAAACCCAACCAAGTGCTGCTATCTAACCCTGATGGCACACATCAGTGGTTTGCTGATGGCGAGCTCAACACCTGTTATTTGGCGCTGGATCGTCATGTCGAAGCCGGGCAAGGTGACCGTTTGGCTTTGATTTACGACTCCCCCGTGACCCAAAGCAAAAAGACCTACACCTATCAACAGCTACTTGACGAGGTGTCACACTTTGCCGGCGCACTAAAGCGACTCGGGGTCGGCAAAGGCGACGGGGTGATCATCTATATGCCAATGGTGCCAGAAGCTGGCATTGCCATGCTGGCTTGTGCTCGCCTGGGCGCCGTTCACTCCGTGGTTTTTGGTGGGTTTGCGCCTCATGAGCTGGCCGTCCGTATTGACGACGCAAAACCAAAGATTTTGCTCACAGCCTCTTGCGGAATCGAGTTTGACCGAGTGATTGAGTATAAGCCACTGGTTGATGCCGCTATTGAGGAGGCCCAGCACCAACCCGAGAAGGTCATCGTGCTTCAACGCCCTCAGGCCAATGCCACATTGAATGATCCAATGGATCTTGATTGGCATGAAGCACTCAAAGGTGCCGAACCTACTGGCTGCACAGCTCTACAGTCAACCGACCCCTTGTACATCATGTACACCTCTGGAACAACGGGCAAACCCAAGGGGGTGCTCCGTGACAACGGCAGTCATGCCGTGGCTTTGCTCTACGCACTGCGCAATGTGTATAACATGCAAGAAGGTGATGCCTGGTGGGGAATTTCCGATATTGGCTGGGTCGTCGGCCACTCGTTTATCATCTACGGCCCCTTGATGGGCGGTTGCACCAGTGTTTTTTATGAAGGCAAACCGGTACGCACGCCGGATGCGGGCGCTTTTTGGCGTGTCATCCAGGAGTATCAGGTTAAAGGCATCTTCTGTGCGCCCACGGCTTTTCGTGCCATTCGTAAGGAAGACCCAGAAGGCGAGTTGTTTAAACGTTATGACGTGTCTTCACTTAAGCACATTTTTGTCGCGGGCGAAAAGCTCGACTCGCCTACCTACCACTGGCTGCACGAGCTGTCTCAAAAACCGGTTTACGATCACTGGTGGCAAACCGAAACCGGCTGGCCTGTCACTGCACCTCTGACCGGCTTAGGTGAAACAGACATCAGGGCAGGTTCAACCAACCGCTGCGTTCCCGGTTACAACGTCCAGGTATTAAGGCCAGACGGAACCCAGGCCGAAGCCAACGAGATGGGCTCCATTGCGATTAAGCTGCCACTACCGCCGGGGGTTGCACAAACCCTTTGGGGCGACCACCAGCGCTACTTAAATGCCTATCTTGGAACATTTCCTGGCTATTACCATACCGGGGATGGCGGTTACATCGACGAAGCCGGTTTTGTTTACATCATGGGACGCACTGATGATGTGATCAATGTTTCTGGGCATCGATTATCCACCGGCGAAATGGAGGAAGTTGTTGCCACTCACCCTGCGGTTGCCGAATGCGCCGTGATCGGCGTGGCTGACGAACTAAAAGGGCAACTTCCTATCGGCCTGATTCTCTTGAAAGATGGGGCGAATATCAGTCATGACACACTCGAAAAAGAGCTGATCGCCTTGGTTAGAGAAAAAATCGGGGCGCTCGCCTGTTTTCAACGCGCCCTCGTGGTTAAACGCTTACCCAAAACTCGTTCAGGAAAAATCCTGCGCGCGGTGCTGCGTAAAATTGCTGACGGTCAGGACTATGCTCCGCCATCGACGATCGATGACTTGAGCATACTGACTGAAATCACTGAACAGCTCCGTGAGGCAGGCATATCAGAAACCAAAAGCGAATAAGGGTCACAAAAAAAATGCTTTTTGACTTGCCGCACAGCGGTACATAGTTTACGTTTACGTCAAGGTTAGTAAGGCAACCTGCGTATCACTAAGCTGCTACAAAAACAACAGGGCAAAGCCCACAGCAAGAGGAATCGCTATGAGCCAGGAGTATGTGCTGGAAACGCGCGCACTCACCAAAGAGTTTCGCGGATTTACAGCGGTTGATTCGGTCAGCCTGCAAGTGACCGAAGGGCATATTCACGCACTGATTGGCCCCAATGGTGCGGGCAAAACAACCGTTTTCAACCTGTTGACCAAATATCTGCCACCGACAAGAGGCGAGATCTTTTATCGTGGAAAGTCCATCACAATGATGAAATCCAATGAGATTGCCCGCCTTGGATTGGTCCGGTCTTTTCAGATCTCTGCCGTTTTCCCACACATGTCGGTTCTTGAAAACGTGCGCGTCGCTCTGCAGCGCCCCATGGGTAACTCTTTTCATTTTTGGAAGCATGAAAAGGTACTTAACCAGCTCAATGACCGTGCAATGGCACTACTCGAGTCGGTGGGGCTGGAGGCATTCGCCGATACAACGACCGTTGAACTGCCCTATGGACGTAAACGTGCCCTTGAGCTGGCTACCACTCTGGCCATGGAACCCACCGTGATGCTTTTGGACGAGCCAACCCAAGGCATGGGGCATGAGGACGTTGACCGCGTTGTTGAATTGATACGTCAAGCAGCGAAAGGGCGGACCGTTCTTATGGTTGAGCATAACCTAGGCGTTGTCAGCAAACTTTGTGACAGGATCACCGTACTGGCTCGGGGCGCTGTTTTAGCCGAAGGGGACTACCAAACAGTTTCTCAAAATCCCAAGGTGCGGGAAGCCTATATGGGTAGCGAAGACACTGAAACACAGGGGGCGCACTAATGAGCGCAAACAAACCAAATTACGAGCAACTGCGGATCATTGATCTGCACTCTTTCTATGGTGAGTCACATATTCTTCACGGAATTGATCTTTATGTGAATCGAGGTGAACTGGTCACCCTTTTGGGTCGCAATGGAGCAGGCCGTAGCACCACGCTCAAATCGATCATGAATATGGTCGGAAGACGCACCGGCTCTATCATGATCAATGGCAACGAAACCATCCGTACGCCCGCTCACCAAATTGCCCGTTTAGGTGTTGGTTACTGCCCAGAGGAACGGGGCATTTTTGCCAGCCTCAACGTCGAAGAGAACCTGCTGCTTCCACCCACAGTACGCAGCGGCGGCATGAGCCTTGAAGAAATCTACGACATGTTCCCCAATCTTTATGAGCGCAGAAAAAGCCAAGGGACTCGTCTATCAGGGGGTGAGCAGCAAATGCTGGCCATGGCACGCATTCTGCGCACCGGCGCCAACATGCTTTTACTGGATGAAATCACTGAAGGCCTCGCCCCAGTCATCGTGCAAAAGCTGGCTGAGGTGCTGGTTAAACTCAAGGATAAGGGGCTGACCATTCTTCTGGTTGAGCAGAATTTCCGCTTTGCCGCCCCCATTGCAGATCGCCATTACCTAATGGAGCACGGTCAGATCGTGGAGGAAATCAAAAAGGACGAGCTAGAAAGCAAAAAAGAAATCTTGAACACCTATCTTGGGGTGTAGTCGCCCAGCGACCCAACCAAGCAACCTGAATGCCCAAGTCACTGGGCAAAAAATGCAACACAACAACAAACTTGCAAGGCACGGAGAAAACAATGAAAACAATGAAAACCGTTTTAACCGCCGCCATTACCGCGGCACTTGGTGTAAGCAGCGCTCAAGCTCAAATTTCAGACAATGAGATACGCATCGGCTATCTGGCAGACATGTCAGGTATCTATCGGGATCTCGCTGGCCCCAATGGCCTTGAGGCACTGCGCATGGCCGTTGAAGACTTTGGCGGCAGCATTAATGGCAAGAATATTCGAATCCTGAGTGCTGATGACCGCAACAGCCCTGACGTTGCTTCCAGCACGGTGCGCCAGTGGGTTGAGCGTGATCGTGTTGACATGGTTCAAGGCCTGATCGCCTCTTCAGTCACCATCGCGGCAACCCGCGTCATCAACGGTACCAACACGCTCGGCCTGGTCAATGGCTCGGCCGCTTCCAGCATCACCAACGAGCATTGCACTCCCAACCACATTCACTGGGCGTACGACACCTACCCACTGGCTAACGGTACAGCCGCAGCCGTCGTCGCCGAAGGTGGTAAAGACTGGTTTATTCTTACTGCCGACTATGCCTTTGGGCATGCCTTGGAAAACGATGTTCGCAATGTGGTTGAAGCCGCCGGCGGCCGTATTGTGAATACAGTACGCCACCCACTGGCAACGAATGACTTTTCTTCATACATCCTGCAAGCCCAAGCTTCGGGTGCTCAGGTTGTTGGTCTGGCCAACGCTGGCGGCGACACGGTCAACTCCATTATTACTGCGGGTGAGTTTGGCTTAACCCAAGCCGGTCAAAGTGTGGCTGCCCTGCTCTTGTTCCTTAATGATGTGCACGCACTCGGGGCAGAAACAGCCCAGGGCATCCAGCTAGTCACTGGCTGGTACTGGGATATGGATGAAGATGCGCGCGCCTGGGCCGATCGCTTTTATGAGCGCACCAATGCACGCCCTTCCATGGTTCAAGCCGGGATTTACTCGAGCACCATGCATTACTTGAGAGGCGTTGAGGCAACCGGCAGCGATCGTGCAGCAGATGTGCGTCAATGGATGGCTGAAAACCCTGTCAATGACATGTTTGCCAAGGGTGGTTATGTTCGTGAGGATGGTCGCATGGTGCATGACATGTATTTAGCTCGAGTCAAAACACCGGCCGAGTCCTCTAACGCTTGGGATCTGTATGAAATCATTCGCACGATTCCTGGCGACGAAGCCTTCCGCCCACTATCTGACAGCGTCTGCTCACTCGTAAATCAATAACAAACCGGGCAATCGGTGGGGCGCACCAGCCCCACCGACGAATAAATATCGCAAGAGGATGGTACGCAAATGACCATGATATTTGGAGTGCCAGCAGCCGCCTTTTACGGTCAGTTGCTGCTTGGACTGATCAACGGCGCCTTTTATGCGCTACTCAGTCTTGGGTTGGCAATCATATTTGGCCTGCTGAAAATTATCAATTTTGCTCATGGTGCTCAGTATATGCTGGGGGCATTTGCTGCCTGGCTACTGCTGAACATGCTGGGTATCAACTACTGGACAGCGCTTTTTCTCGCACCCCTGATCGTGGGCGCGACCGGTGTGCTAGTTGAGCGCTTTTTACTACGCCGCATTGCACATATTGATCATATCTACGGCCTCCTGCTCACCTTTGGTCTAGCACTGATCATTCAAGGGGTGTTCACCAACTGGTTTGGTGTTTCTGGGAACCGTTACGCCGTACCAGAGGCACTACGCGGTGGCATGAACCTTGGCTTTATGTTTTTGCCCTACTATCGCGCCTGGGTTGTCGTGATCGCATTAGCCGTTTGTTTTGGTGTCTGGTTCATGATCGAGAAAACCAAGCTAGGCGGTTATCTGCGTGCTGGCACAGAAAACCCAGCACTGATGCAGGCTTTTGGTATTAACGTGCCGTTGCTGGTAACCCTGACCTATGGTTTTGGCGTTGCCTTGGCTGCTTTTGCGGGTGTGCTGGCTGCGCCCATCTATTCCGTTGCACCAGGCATGGGGGCCAACCTGCTGATCGTCGTGTTTGCGGTCGTAGTCATCGGTGGCATGGGCTCGATCATGGGTGCCATTCTCACCGGGCTGGCCATGGGCATCATCGAGGGGCTGACCAAGGTGTATTACCCCGAAGCATCCAACACGGTCATTTTTCTGGTCATGATTTTTGTGTTGCTTTTCCGTCCATCCGGACTCTTCGGTAAGGAGGCCTAGTCATGACACCCGCACAAACCATTAAAGCCAATTTGACTGAGCTATCTCGCCAGCGAGCGAACCGACGCAAGTGGGTACTTTATGCAGCACTCCTTCTAGTCGCACTGATTGCTCCATTTTTAGCCTATCCAGTCTTCCTGATGAAGATCCTCTGCTTTGCACTCTTCGCTTGTGCATTTAACCTGTTGCTGGGTTACGCGGGGCTTTTATCCTTTGGGCATGCCGCTTTTCTCGCTACGGGGGGGTATTACACAGGTTATGTGATCAGTCAAAACAGCGTGACACCCGAAGTGGGTATCTTGATCGGAACCTTTGCAGCCACCGTGCTTGGAACCTTTATGGGGGTTTTATCGATTCGTCGCCAAGGTATTTATTTTGCAATGATCACCCTAGCCTTGGCGCAAATGGTGTTCTTCTTCTATCTCCAGGCAGACTTCACCGGCGGTGAGGACGGCATGCATGGCATTGATCGTGGCCACCTGTTTGGGCTCATCGATCTAAGCAATAACCTGTCCATGTACTACTTTGTGCTAGCGGTATTCCTGTTTGGCTTTTTAGTCATTCAGCGTACCATCCACTCACCTTTTGGTCAGGTGCTCAAAGCCATTCGCGAGAACGAAGCCAGGGCAACCTCACTCGGTTATAACACCGATGCTTACAAGCTGGTCGCTTTTGTCCTTTCAGCGGCGCTCGCTGGCCTGGCCGGATCGACCAAAACCGTTGTGTTTCAGCTCGCCTCTTTGACTGATGCCCATTGGCACATGTCTGGTGAGGTCGTGTTGATGACGCTGGTGGGTGGCGTTGGAACACTATTTGGCCCCTTAGTCGGCGCAGCCTTTGTGGTAACGGTTGAGCATCAACTGTCGCAAAGTGCACTGGGCGACTGGGTCAATGTCATACTCGGGTTGATTTTTGTGATCTGCGTACTGACTTTCCGAGCCGGAATCGTTGGTGAAATCCAAAAATTCATGAAGTCTAACTTTAAGTAGCTTCACAAAACCTCTTGCATGATGGGCACTTTCTCTGAGCCCTTACCTGACCTGCCTTTGGGCAGGTCTTTTTTATGCCATCAGTGACGCAGGAGTCATTAATTTTTACTTTACGTTTACGTCAACTTGCCCTAAAGTAAACCTTAACCAACCGCACCAAACAAAAGAAAAAAGAGAGGTTCGCATGCAGTCACTATTTAAAGACATGAATTTTGGCCTGGACGATGAGCTCAACATGCTACGCGAGCAGGTCAATGCCTTTGCCGCTAAAGAGATCGCGCCGCGCGCCGCTGAAATTGATCAAAGCAACGAGTTCCCAGCGGACCTATGGAAAAAGTTTGGCGACATGGGCCTTTTGGGCATCACCGTCCCTGAAGAGTTTGGCGGTTCAGGCATGGGATATTTGGCTCACTCGATCGCGATGGAAGAGATCTCTAGAGCCTCTGCTTCCGTTGCCCTGTCTTATGGCGCCCACTCTAACCTGTGTGTCAATCAAATCAAATTAAACGCGACTCAGGCCCAAAAAGAAAAATACCTGCCTAAGCTCTGTAGCGGCGAGCATATCGGGGCTTTAGCCATGTCCGAACCGAACGCAGGGTCTGACGTGGTCAGCATGAAGTTGCGCGCCGAAAAACAAGGCGATCACTATCGCCTCAATGGAAACAAGATGTGGATCACTAACGGGCCGGATGCACACACCTATGTGATCTATGCAAAAACGGATGTTCAAGCGGGATCCAAGGGCATCACGGCCTTTATTGTGGAGCGGGATTTTCCGGGTTTTTCGCGTCATCAGAAGCTGGACAAACTGGGGATGCGGGGTTCAAACACCTGTGAGCTGGTTTTCGAAGACTGTCTTGTACCGGCTGAAAACGTCCTTGGCGAGGTCGGCAAGGGGGTCCGTGTACTGATGAGCGGCCTGGACTATGAGCGAACGGTATTGGCTGCAGGCCCCATTGGCATCATGCAGGCCGCTATGGATGTGGTCGTTCCCTATATTCACGAGCGCAAGCAGTTTGACCAGCCGATTGGTGAGTTTCAGCTGGTTCAAGGCAAAATTGCTGATATCTACAGTACGATGAGTGCCTGTCGTGCGTATCTTTATGCCGTTGCCAGAGCCTGTGACCGAGGCGAAACCAGCCGCAAAGACGCCGCGGGAGTAATTTTGTACTGCGCAGAAAAAGCCACGCAAATTGCGCTGGACGCCATCCAGCTTTTGGGCGGCAATGGTTACACCAACGAGTACCCCACTGGCCGCCTGCTGCGCGATGCCAAACTCTATGAAATAGGTGCCGGAACCAGCGAAATACGTCGCATGCTGATCGGACGCGAAATATTCAATGAGTCGCGCTAATTGTCGCTCGTGCCAACTCTAAAAGGATCGCGAAAATGACCGTGATACAGTCGCAGATCAATACGCGCAGCCCGCAGTTTGCTGAAAACGAGACAAACATGCGCCAGCTGCTTGATGACCTACAAGACAAGCTCAATCAGGTGAAACAAGGCGGGGGAGAAAAGGCACAGGCACGCCACCGGGCCAGAGGCAAATTACTGGCTCGCGAGCGCATTGATCGTCTACTCGATCAAGGTGCCCCTTTTCTTGAGTTCTCGCAACTGGCTGCCTGGGATGTGTACGATGATTTTGTGCCCAGCGCCGGCATCATAACCGGCATTGGGCGCGTTTCTGGGGTTGAATGCATCATTGTCGCGAATGATGCGACCACCAAGGGCGGGACCTATTACCCGCTCACGGTCAAGAAGCACCTGCGTGCGCAAGAGATCGCACGCAAAAACCGCCTTCCCTGCATTTATCTGGTCGACTCAGGTGGTGCCAACCTGCCTAATCAGGACGATGTTTTCCCAGACCGGGATCATTTTGGACGTATTTTTTATAACCAGGCCAACTTGTCCGGTGAAGGCATTCCCCAGATCGCTTCGGTCATGGGCTCATGTACCGCCGGAGGAGCCTATGTGCCCGCCATGGCCGACGAATCTATCATTGTGAAGTCGCAAGGCACGATCTTTCTTGCTGGCCCTCCCCTAGTCAAAGCCGCTACCGGTGAGGTGGTTTCCGCTGAGGACCTGGGTGGTGCTGAAGTCCATACAAAAATATCTGGCGTCGCCGACCACTATGCACTCAGTGATGAGCACGCACTGCAACTGGTGCGCCGTGCCGTTGCCCGCTTGAACTGGCAAAAACTTGGCAAGCTTGACATCCAGCCTGCCCGCCCCCCCTTGTACGACTCACAGGAACTCTATGGCATCGTTGGCACCGAGCTGCGCAAGCCTTTTGATGTGCGTGAGGTGATTGCCCGTATTGTCGATGCGTCTGAATTCGATGAGTTTAAGCGCTGGTATGGCGAAACCCTGGTGACTGGCTTTGCGCGTCTGCATGGATATCCGGTTGGCATTGTTGCCAATAACGGTGTGCTGTTTTCTGAGTCGGCACAGAAAGGCGCACACTTTGTCCAGCTTTGTTCGCAACGTGGCATTCCGTTGATTTTCCTGCAGAACATTACCGGTTTCATGGTGGGGTCACGCTACGAGCACGAGGGCATAGCCAAGCATGGTGCCAAGATGGTGACTGCCGTTGCCTGTGCGCAGGTCCCCAAGTTCACGGTACTGATCGGCGGGAGTTTTGGGGCTGGCAATTACGGCATGTGTGGACGGGCTTATGACCCTAACATGATGTGGATGTGGCCCAATGCACGCATTTCCGTGATGGGCGGAGAGCAGGCTGCCAATGTGCTGGCTCAGGTAAAACGTGATCAACACGAGCGAGATGGCACCGACTGGAGTGAAGCCGAAGAAGAGGCTTTCAAAAAACCAGTGCGTGAAATGTATGAGCATCAAGGCCACCCCTACTATGCCAGCGCACGACTTTGGGATGATGGCATTTTAGATCCAGTGCAAACTCGGGACACTCTTGGCCTGGCGTTATCTGCCGCACTCAATGCGCCCATCCAGCCGACTCAGTTCGGCATCTTCCGGATGTAAGGAGGCTTTCCATGTCTGACACGAGTAACAGCGTTCATTTCGTTGACTGCCAGATCAACGAACAAGGGGTTGCTTATCTCACCTTAAAGCGCCCTGACGTGCACAATGCGTTTGACGATCACTTGATTGCTGAGCTGGTTCGAAGGCTCGAAGCACTGCATGCCAGCCCTCCCCGAGTCCTGGTGTTGGGCTCCATCGGCAAAAGCTTCTCTGCTGGCGCCGACCTTGGCTGGATGCAACGCATGGCACAGTATACTGAAGCGGAAAACAAGCAGGATGCGCTCGCGCTCGCCCGACTCATGCAGTTGCTTGACACCCTGCCCTGCCCCAGCATTGCACGGGTTCAGGGAGCCGCTTACGGTGGCGCTGTTGGCCTAGCGGCCTGTTGTGATCTGGTCATTGCCTCAGAGAAGGCACGCTTTTGCCTCTCTGAAGTCAAAATCGGACTCTCACCCGCCGTCATCAGCCCTTACGTGATCAAGGCAATTGGTCAGCGGGCGATGCGCCGCTATGCCTTGACGGCTGAAGTCTTGGATGCCGTTCAGGCTCACACTCTCGGCCTAGTTCATGAGGTTGTTGATTCCGATCAGCTGGACGTGCGCGTGGATGCATTCATCCAGCTTTTACTCGCGAATAGTCCTCAGGGCGTGCGCTCTACCAAAGCCCTGATTCATGCGATAGGCTATCGCCCGATCGACGACTCAGTACAACAGAAAACCACGGATCTGATTGCCTCCATTCGAGTGTCTGCTGAAGGTCAGGAAGGGCTCAGTGCGTTCTTCCAAAAACGTGTGCCTCAATGGCCTGACCTCCACCCTATCGACCGCCATTCACAAGAGGAACACCCTTATGTTCCGTAAGATTCTGATCGCTAATCGCGGTGAAATTGCTTGCCGAGTCATCCAAACGGCACACAAGATGGGTATTCGCTGTGTCGCCGTTTACTCCGATGCAGATCGCCATGCACTGCATGTCAAGCTTGCAGATGAAGCCGTCTACCTCGGTGCGGCACCGGCACGTGAAAGCTACCTGGTCATCGACAAGGTGATTCAGGCCGCTCAACAAACCGGGGCAGAAGCCATTCATCCTGGCTATGGTTTTTTATCTGAAAATAGCCAGTTTGTAGCCGCCTGCGATGCTGCAGGCATCACCTTTATTGGCCCTCCTGCTAAAGCAATTGAGGCCATGGGCTCCAAGTCGGCGGCCAAAAGCATCATGGAAAAAGCTGGCGTCCCTTTAGTGCCGGGCTATCACGGCAAGGATCAAAGTACAGATTTACTCAAAGCCGAAGCAGAGCAAATTGGTTACCCGGTTTTACTTAAAGCCACTGCGGGTGGTGGCGGCAAGGGCATGCGAGAGGTTGAGCAGCCGCATGACTTTGATCAAGCGCTGGCCTCGGCTAAACGTGAGGCAGCCAATGCTTTTGGCGATGACACCATGCTGGTTGAAAAGTATCTGATCAAACCTCGCCATGTAGAAGTGCAGGTTTTTTGCGACCAGCAAGGCCAAGGGGTTTATCTATTTGAGCGGGATTGCTCAGTTCAGCGTCGTCATCAAAAAGTCATCGAAGAAGCCCCTGCACCGGGTCTTTCCAATGAGCTGCGCCAAGCCATGGGTGAGGCCGCACTGAAAGCGGCCCAGGCGATTGGCTATGTCGGCGCGGGCACCGTTGAGTTCCTGTTAGATGCCAAGGGCGGGTTTTATTTCATGGAAATGAATACCCGCTTGCAAGTGGAACACCCAGTGACTGAAAAGATCACGGGTGAAGATCTGGTTGAGTGGCAGCTTAAGGTTGCCGATGGGCAGCCCTTGCCCAAGTCTCAAGGGGAGCTGGTCCTGCATGGGCATGCTTTTGAGGCACGCATCTATGCCGAGGATCCAGACAAGGACTTTTTACCCGCCACGGGACAACTCTCCTACCTTAGAACGCCGCAGGAGTCTCGTCATGTGCGCGTAGACACTGGCGTACTCGAAGGAGATGAAGTCAGCGTTTACTACGACCCCATGATCGCCAAACTGATTGTCTGGGATCAGACGCGTGAGGCTGCGCTCGCTCGTTTAGGGCAGGCCTTGTCGGAATATCGCATTGCCGGAGTGACGACTAACACGCGCTTTTTACGTCGCCTTGCGGAATCTCAACCCTTTCAGGATGCGGACCTGGATACCAGCTTCATCAGTCGCTATGAGAATCTTTTATTTGATACCCAGGACCGCAAACGACGTTCTGAGATGCTTGCCTTGTGTGCGCTTTACGCGCTACTTAAGCTGGCACAAGAGCGCGACATTGAGGCGCAAAGATCTTGCGACCCTTATTCGCCCTGGCATAGTTTTGGTGGCTGGCGCTTAAATACGCCGCCTCGATTAAGCTTAACCTTTTTACCGGAAGGGGAAGAAACCAGCCTTGAGCTTGAAGTGGAGTCCTCGCTTTCCCCGACGGGTAAATCCCTTTGGGTCGTGTGGGTTGATGGCCAAAAGCTACTGGTTGAAGGCCAGCTCCAACAGGATAAGCTGGATGCAGTGGTCAATGGACACCACCAGCTCGTTCATGTTGCTGACTTGAACCATCAGCTCACGCTGTTCACCACCGATGAGCCCTTTTCTTGCCAGTGGTTAAGGCCAGAGCTGGATCGCCATGAGTATGAAGAGACCACCGGACGTCTAACGGCTCCCATGAATGGCTCAGTTGTGACCCTGCTGGTCGCACCTGGCACACAGGTCAACAAAGGCGACCCTCTGCTGGTCATGGAGGCCATGAAGATGGAGCATACGCTCAACGCTCCAGCCGACGG
>SKHR01000083.1 GCA_007116865.1 Marinospirillum sp.
CGCCATCGCGATCTGATCCCTGAGCGCTGGATGATAGGGCAGACTCATGTCCAGGTGATCCAGCGGGCGGTACTCACCATCAAAAAAACTGCTCTCACGGGTGTGGGTGTAGTCAATGATCTGATCAGGCAGCACTAACTGGCCGGGGTTGAGGTCCGGATCAATCCCACCGACTGCATTGATCGCCAGAATCTGGGTTGCTCCGGCCGCCTGCAAGGCTAACAGATTGGCGCGATAGTTGATTCGATGCGGCGCAATCCGGTGAGGATCACCATGACGGGCCAAAAACAGCACTGGCTCGCCATCACAGTCACACTCACTGATGGCACTGGAGGCCTTGCCTAAACCCGTCATTAAGGAGTGCTCTCGCACCAGCCTCACACCGGGCATTCGGGTCAATCCTGTCCCACCAATCACCGCTTTCATTGATCGTCCTCAGAGCCCTTTGGGCGCATAAATCGCCGGAAGATTTCGGCAATAGCCCTGGTAATCCATGCCACAGCCAAACAGATACCGGTCTTCCACCTCGACACCGGTAAAGTCCGCTTTAAACCCTTCAAAGGCTTTGCGGTTGTGCTTTTTATCGACCAGTACTGCACACAACACCTCACTGGCACCCTGCGCACGACAGTGCTCAATGATCGCCGCCAGCGTTGCGCCTTCATCCAGAATGTCATCCACGATCAGGACACAGCGGCCTTTCATCGAAATCTCGGGGGAAACACGCCAGTGTAGCTCACCACCTTTGATCTCACGTCGATAACGGGTGGCATGCATGTAATCGACTTCCAGCGGAAAACTCAGGCGTTTTAACAGCTCGGAGGTTGCAAACAAACCGCCATTCATCACGCTGAAGACCAGAGGGAGTTTATTGTGCAGCTGTTCAGTCACGGCTGCCGCCATTTGATCAAAAGCCGCCGACACCGCTGACTCGTCAACCAGGCAGTCCGCGTCGGCGATCACTGACTGGATTCTGGCGATTTCAGCTTGCTGGGTATCGTTCATCATATTTGCATGTCCTAAGCTTGAGAGGGGTTAAGCGGTTCGGGTTCGGCGCCCAGTTGATCAGCCAGGTGCAGCGTACGTGTTGGAAAGGCAATGTCAGCCCCTGCGTTCTTGATGATATCAAAAACCGCGAGCAGCACTTCCTGCTTGATCTCATGAAACTCGACCCAATTCGTGGTTTTGGTAAACACATAAATGAAAAAGTCGAGCGATGAAGGGCCGTAGGTATTGAAATTGACGATCAGGGTTCGGGTCTGGGTTTCCAGCGCCGGGTGAGCCCGTAAATAATCCCCTACCTGCTGGATGATCGACTCCATCTTGTCTGCATCCTGGTAGCGCAGACCGATGGTTTCAAAAATGCGTCGATTGAACATTCGCGAGGGGTTTTCAACCGCGATATTGGAAAACACTGAGTTCGGCACGTAGAGCGGACGTTGATCGAAGGTGCGTATGCGCGTTAAACGCCAGCCAATTTCCTCAACCGTACCTTCAATTTCACGATCAGGAGAGCGAACCCAGTCCCCAACGGCAAAGGGACGATCCAGGTAGAGCATCATCGCCCCAAAAAAGTTGGCCAGCAGATCACGCGCCGCAAAACCGATGGCAATGCCGCCGATGCCACCAAACGCCAGGACACCAGAAACAGAAAAACCAAGGGTTTGCAGCACAACAAGCCCCGCTGTGATGATTGCAGCCGCACGCAGCAGCTTGCTAACGGCCTGGGCGGTTGTACGATCCATGGCTTTACGGTGCTCACCAGGCTTAACCAAAAGGCTTTCCATACCACCAATAAAGCGCACCACAAACCAGGTAATCAGCAGGATTACTGTCAGGCGTCGCAACGGATCTACGACAACCAGCAGCTCAACATCCGCGTTGATACGCATCACATCCAATGCCAAAAACAGGCCTTGCGCCCAGATAAAAATCCCGGCTGGTTTCTGAATGGCTTCCAGCAGAAGGGCGTCCCAAGGATTTCGGGTCAGGGCAAAACGGCCTTCAAGCTTTACAAAAAAACGCCGAGCCGCGTAGTTGAGCAACAAGGCTAAGAAGATGATCACGAACACCTGGATGATCCAGGTGTAATCTGCAGGAATCACTCCGCCCATTGATGCGAGGGTGTCAAAAAGCGGTGACATTTCTTCTCCTTACATCACGGCTAAAGCCGCATCCAGTTCTAGATCCGATAAATGACCAGCCACCTGGCGGGCTAAAACGGCCTCTGCCGATTGCAGCCACGCTTCAGATAGAGTCTGGGTCGCTCGCATCCGCGCCGCTTGATCGCAGGCAGAAATCGCATTTGTTTCCATCCACTGCAAAAGCGTGATCGCCTCTTCTGGCTGATTACAGACCAGCACCTGATCACAGCCTGCCGCCAATGCAGCCTGTGCTCGCTGGATCACCGTACCAGCCATAGCGGCACCCGCCATAGACAAGTCATCACTGAATATCATGCCACGAAAATGCAGGGTTTGTCTTAGGTAGTTGATCCAAACCGGCGAAAAGCCAGCAGGCAATTGATCGACCTGAGAGTAGCGCACATGAGCCGGCATGATACCGTCAAGGCTTTGCATTAACGCAGCGAAAGGCTGTAAACAAGCTGCCTCAATCTCAGACAGGCTACGGGTGTCTTCAGGCAAACACAGGTGTGAGTCACCACTGACCCAGCCATGCCCAGGAAAGTGCTTTCCAGTGGCCGCCATGCCCGCCTGATGCATGCCATCAATAAACGCTCCAGCCAGCGCAATCACCGCTTGTACTGAGTGACTGAAAGCGCGATCACTGATCACGTCACAGCGCCCCAGATCAACGTCAAGCACGGGTGCAAAACTAAAGTCCAGACCCAGTTGAAGGACTTCACTGGCCATCAGGCGGCCTAAGAGCCGGGCGGCCTGCGTACCTGCCTGGGGAGCACGCTCATAAAGATCGCCCAAACGTCGCATCGGCGGCAAGCGGGTCATGCCCTCTTGTAAGCGCTGCACGCGCCCACCCTCCTGATCAACCGCTAATAGCAGGCTGGGACGCAAAGCCCGAATCTCAGCCACTAAAGCCGCAACCTGCTCAGCCGTTGCAATATTGCGCGCGAAAAGAATGACACCACCCACCTGAGGGTGGCCTAAGAGGTCGCGCTCTTCAGCCAAGAGCGTCTGACCTTTTAAATCCAGCATTAAGCGACCAGCTTGCATGGCTTTTTCCCTGTGAATTAAGCCGCGAACTCTAGCAGATCAGAACCCACTTGCCAAAGCCCCATCAATGCCATATTTTGGTGCGTTACCAATCACCGAGGTATGGCTGTGAAACTGGATTGGCGTTTTTTCCTGCATGTCTTTTTGCCCTTTGCACTAGGCTATTATCTTTCCTACTTCTTCCGTGTCGTCAATGGAGTGATTGCCGACCCCTTGACTCAAGAGCTGGGGCTGACCGCCGCCAGCCTGGGCTGGATTGGCAGCGCCTACTTTTTATTTTTCGCCCTCGCCCAGTTACCCCTGGGCATCCTGCTGGATCGCTACGATACCCGTAAGGTCGCTGCAGCGATTCTGTGTATCGCCGCACTGGGTGCCGTGGTGTTTGCACTGGCACAAAACACCTTTTGGCTGTGGCTGGGCCGAGGTTTGATCGGCCTGGGGGTTTCGGCCTGCTTGATGGCCTCCTTTCGAGCCTATGCCGCTTTGGTACCACCCGAACGCCTTGCCCAGATCAACGGACTGCAGCTGGCAAGCGGAGGACTCGGCGCATTGACCGCAACACTGCCGGTTGAGTGGTTATTGCCCTACCTGGGGTGGCGGGGCTTGTTTTTTGGTCTTGCCGTTTTGAGTCTGGCCATTGCCTTGCTGGTCCGATTGAGAGTCCCGGTTATTTTAAAGCTGGATCAGCAAAACCAGGACACACTCGGCAAACAACTCAGTGAAAGTTTTGCCATCTTCCGCCACCCGACCTTCCTGCGTATGGCACCGGCCGGTGTCCTCAATCAGGCGATTTATATTGCTCTGCTCAGCCTCTGGGCCAGCATCTGGCTACGGGATGTGGAGCAACTCAACGCCACCCAGGCCGCTGATTTACTATTCTGGTCGGCAGCGGGCATGGTCGCCGGTTTTATGAGCCTGGGGTGGCTGGCTTCTCGGTTACAACAGCTCGGTTTTGCCACCGCTAACGTCAGCGTGATCGGCATACTGAGCTTTGCACTCTGTTTATTGCTATTGATCGTCCAGGCCCCGCTGCCAAACACACTGCTATGGATTCTGCTGGGCTTTTTCGGCAGCTCAGGCACCCTGATGTATGCGGCCTTATCGCAAAGCTTTCCCAAAAAACTCGCTGGCAGAGCCAACACCTCACTCAACCTGCTGGTTTTTGCCTCCGCCTTTCTGATCCAGTGGTTGATGGGTGTGATCATTGGTCTGTGGCCAGCCGAACCACTCGGTGGCTATCCCAAACAGGCTTACCTCGTTGCTTTTGGGTTGGTTTTGGCTTGTCAGGTCAGTGCCCTTATCTGGTACTTTATCGCCACCCGGCTGAATCAAAATACCGGCTGAGGTAACCCGCAGGCAAAAAAGAACCCGCAACAATGCGGGTTCGATTCAGTGTGACTGCTCCCCGCCCTAAGCGCTCAAGCGCCACGGGCGAGGCTTCCAACTTCTCAGGCAGCAACTGGTGCGTGACCAGATTGACGCTTGCCTCCATTGGCAGAGACCGACAGTCC
>SKHR01000034.1 GCA_007116865.1 Marinospirillum sp.
CAGGAGTTGTGCCCAGTAGTCACGCGACAAAAGCGCCTTATCCCCCTCTGGCAGGGCGAACAATCCTTCATACCAGGTGGTCAAGAGCACGGACTCCGGGCGCTCACCGGGCAGGTGTTCGTTGATCTCTTCGGCAGTGAAGCTGAGGATCGGTGCCACCCAGCGAACCAGCGCCTCGGCCACATGATAGAGCGCAGTCTGGCAGGAGCGTCGTGCCTTGGAGTTAGTTTGCGTGGTGTATTGGCGATCCTTGATGATATCCAGATAAAAACCACCCAGCTCATTGACGCAGAAGTGATGCACCTGCTGATAGACTTCCAAAAAACGGTACTCTTCAAAGGCACGCTGAACGCGGGTTTGCAGTTGCAAGGCCGCATCGACCACCCAGCGATCCAGTGCCAGCATCTGATCGGCCTCCAGTGAATCCCTGGCTGGATCAAAGCCGCTCAGGTTGGATAGCAAAAAGCGGGCGGTGTTACGAATCCGCCGGTAGGCATCCGCAGTACGTTTCAGGATTTCATCGGAAACGGCCATTTCGCCGGAGTAGTCGGTTGAGGCGACCCAAAGGCGCAGAATGTCAGCGCCCATTTTATCCATGACCTCCTGCGGTGCCACCACATTGCCCATGGATTTGGACATCTTGCGTCCCTGAGCATCGACCGTGAAACCGTGGGTCAACAGCGCGCGATAAGGCGGATGCCCATCAATCGCACAGCCGGTCAGCAACGAGGAGTGGAACCAGCCACGATGCTGATCCGAGCCTTCAAGATAGAGATCTGCTCGCGGCCCCTGTGAATGCCCGTGTGGATGAGAGCCACGTAACACATGCCAATGGGTGGTGCCGGAATCAAACCAGACATCCAGTGTATCCAGAACCTTTTCATACTGATCAGCTTGATCACCCAGTAGCTCCGCTGGATCGAGGTTAAACCAGGCATCAATGCCCTGTTTTTCGACCCGAGCCGCCACCTGCTCCATCAATTCCAGGGTGTCCGGGTGCAGTTCGCCGCTGGCTTTATGCAGAAAGAACGGCAAAGGCACCCCCCAGTTACGCTGGCGCGAAATACACCAATCCGGGCGATTAGCGATCATCGCATGCAGGCGAGCCTGCCCCCATTCGGGTACAAACTGGGTTTGAGCAATGCCCGCCAGGGCTTTTTCGCGCAGGGTTTTGCCATCTTCGCCGGGACGATCCATGCCCACAAACCACTGAGCCGTGGCACGATAAATCACCGGGGTTTTATGCCGCCAGCAGTGCATATAACTGTGGGTGATTTTTTTGTGCGCTAACAGGCTGCCGGTTTCCTGCATTTTGGCAACGATCTGCGGGTTGGCTTTCCAGATCATTTGTCCGCCAAACAAGGGCAGGTCATCGGCATACACGCCGTTGCTTTGCACCGGGCTGAGAATGTCATCAAACGCCATGCCTTCAGCGCGGCAGGTATTAAAGTCATCCACCCCGTAAGCCGGTGCCGAATGCACGATACCGGTACTGCCCACTTCGGCCTCAACATAGTCGGCCAGATGCACCGGGGACAGGCGGTCATAGAAGGGATGTTTAAAACACAGCTGGTCAAAAGCCTCGCCTTTGGCGCTGGCAATCACCTGACCGTCCAGCTCATAACGGGCCAGGCAGGACTCCACCAGCGGTTCTGCCAGAATCAGTAAGCGCTCACCCACATCCACCAGAGCGTAGGTAAACTCGGGGTGCATGTTCAACGCCTGGTTGGCAGGGATGGTCCAGGGAGTCGTGGTCCAGATTACCACCGCAGCGGGTTTACTCAGGGTATCCAGTGCAAAAATCTGGGCCAGTTTTTCATTCTCGGCACAGGTGAACGCCACATCAACGGCATCGGACTGCTTGTCGGCATATTCCACTTCCGCTTCGGCCAGCGCTGAACCACAGTCAAAACACCAGTTGACCGGCTTCAGGCCTTTAAACACATAACCCGCCTTGACCATCTCGGCCAGGGCACGGATTTCTCCGGCCTCATTGGCATATTCCATGGTGAGATAGGGCTTTTTCCAGTCGCCGATGACACCCAGGCGAACAAAGTCCTGCATCTGCCCCTGAACCTGGGTCTGAGCATAGTCACGACAAAGCTCACGGGCTTTTTCTGCCGAGAGATTTTTACCATGGGTGACTTCAATTTTGTGCTCAATCGGCAGACCATGACAGTCCCAACCTGGTGTATAGAGCGCATCAAAACCCGCCAGGGTGCGCGATTTGACAATGATGTCCTTGATGATTTTGTTGACCGCATGACCGATGTGAATATTGCCGTTGGCATAGGGCGGGCCATCGTGCAATACAAAGGGAGGACGCCCCGCAGCCACTTCACGGATACGTGCATACAGATCCATCGTTTGCCACTGCGCCAAACGCTTGGGTTCCTGCTGAGGCAGCATACCGCGCATCGGAAAGTCGGTGAGCGGCAGGTTCAGGGTGTTTTTGTACTGGTCCGTTTTCTGTTCAGTCATGGTGTCATCATCAATGGGTCAGTTAAATGGTCACTCTTGGATATCTAAAGGTGCCGATGCCAGTAGCCCGGTCAGGCCTGCTTGCGGCCAGGCTTGGCCAGATCGCCAGGTCGCATCCTGCTGCTGAAAATACGCCAGGGCATGGGCGATATCCTGATGAATGGCTTGCTGCAACGCACCGACATCGGCAAATTTTTTCTCATTGCGCAGGCGCGCTAAAAAAGTCACTTCTATTCGCTGGCTATAAAGATGCGCGTTGAGGCCTAACAAATGCACTTCCAGCGCGGGCAAGGTGCCATCAACCGTGGGCCTGAGCCCGATATTGGCAACCCCTGGAAAACACTGCCCATCAGGCAGGCGCGCCATCACGCAAAATACACCATTCAGTGCCGGCTTGCGAATGCCCAGCAGCAGGTTCGCGGTTGGCACCCCGAGGGTACGGCCTAACTTGCGCCCATGCACAACACGACTCGCCAGTGCATAAGGACGTCCCAGCAAACGTGCCGCACCGGCCAGATTACCGCTGGCCAGGGTGGTTCGCACACGGGTGCTGGAAATACGCTCTTCATCCAGCTCGAAAGTCCGGGTGTGCTCCAGGGTAAAACCCTGTTTTTTGCCCCAGCTTTGTAGCAGATGGAAGTCGCCAGCCCGATCACAGCCAAAACGAAAATCATCACCCACCACCAGATGGCTAACACCGAGCTTTTTAACCAGCAGCGTCTGAATGAACGCTTCAGCGGTGAGGTTGCGCAGAGCCGGATCAAACTTTAAACAGACCACCCGCTCAGCACCATAGCTGGCCAGACGCTCAACTTTTTCACGAAACCGATGCAGACGGGCAGGCGCTTGATCACCGGCAAAAAACTCTCTGGGCTGAGGTTCAAACACGATCACGGTTGCTGGCAAATTCAAAACAGCCGCTTTTTCGCGCACCTGTTGCAGGATCGTTTGATGACCCAAATGCACGCCGTCAAAGTTGCCAATGGTGGCAACGTTGCCTCGGTGCTCAGGACGCAAATTGTGCCAGCCGCGAATCAGTTGCATGGCGTTAGAAAACCTCGTTAAAAGTGACCCGGCATTATAGCGAAGAGGCTGGCTGACTGACAGCGACAGGGCGGGTTTTGTCCGGGTTTTCGCATCAAAAGCACTGGTTTTCCAAGGCCTGCAATGACGGACTCGCCTCTCCCAGTCTCGGGCGACCCGTTGCGGACATCACCACCCCGCGTGATGGGAGGCGATCAAAGCGCGTACACACCCGCAAACTCACCCCTAATCGGCGCTCCGGCGGTGCGGGCAACCAGACCTCTTGCGCTGGAAAAGCAATGGCACCGCTGGAAATAAAAAAAGTCCGCTCCAACTGCGACTGTGGATCCAGCAGCAACAGCTGCTGACTGGCCGCAGGCTGGGTCAAACATTCGACGCCATCGGCACTGGGGCACAATCTGAGCGCCTCACCACGCAACGCTGCCTGATGGCGAGAAACCTCAATGATGCTATACGGACGGTTGAGACTGGCCGCCTGCTGCTGAGCATCCATCCATTGCTGATAACCCGGCAAAAAAATACCCTGCATCAGGCTCAGAATTGCCACTACGGCCAGCATCTCAAGTAGGTTGGCTCCACCCTGTTGTGCGCTTTGATGATATGCTGATTTCATGGCGCATCCATCCGGGCCAGATGAACGGTTCGATGGCTGAGCAGACCGCTCGGTGAATGCTCAAGCTGCACCCAGCCAACCCAGGCCTGTGTTTGCTCAACCAACTGCAGGCAACCCTGAATTGAGCGTGTCTCCAAAGGTGGCAGCAGGGTTTCCAGTGGCGGCTGGTTTTTACAGGCCCAAGGATCCGCCAATTCTTCAGCATCAACCACCCAGGGGCTCAACTGGGTAGGTTCCTCAGCGAGCTGCTCAAGATGACGCTGAATTTGACGCTGCTGTTGACTCAGCAAGTCGGCCACCTGGCGTTGCTGTTGCAGGTGCTGCTGATCCTGCAAAGTCAGGGTCATCCACTGAATCCACAACAAACTCAGCCCACCCAGCACCAGTAAAGGCAGCAGCACATAACCGGATTGCTTATTCGTCCTTGTCATCAAAAGCCTCCATGGCCAGGGTGATATGACTGAGCAGACGCAAATGCCCATCGTCTGGGGGTGTGAGGGCTTCTCCCCAAAGCACCAGCGGAGGCTGTTGGCGAAAAACTGGTTGAGGCGAAACCCAAACCA
>SKHR01000103.1 GCA_007116865.1 Marinospirillum sp.
TGCTGGACGAACCTACCAACCACCTGGATGCGGAGTCCGTGGCATGGCTGGAGCGTTTTTTACACGACTACCCCGGCACCGTGGTTGCGATCACCCACGACCGCTACTTCCTCGACAATGTGGCTGGCTGGATTTTGGAACTCGACCGCGGCATGGGCATTCCGTTTGAAGGCAACTACTCCAACTGGCTGGAAGCCAAAGAAAAACGCCTGGAGCAGGAAGCCAAGCAGGAAAGTGCTCACCGCAAAGCGGTACAACACGAGCTGGAGTGGGTGCGTCAGGGTGCCAAGGGGCGTCAGTCAAAATCCAAAGCACGTTTGAAGCAATTTGAAGAACTTTCCAGCCAGGAATTCCAAAAGCGTAACGAAACCAACGAGATCTACATTCCACCCGGACCACGCCTGGGTGACAAGGTGATCGAACTCAATGGGGTCACCAAACGGTTTGGTGACAAGCTGCTGTTTGAAAACCTCAGTTTCTCCCTTCCCAAGGGTGCCATCGTCGGGATCGTCGGTGGTAACGGTGCGGGTAAATCGACGCTGTTCAAACTCATCACCGGCAAGGAGCAACCCGATTCCGGTGAAGTGGTGCTCGGTGAAACCGTGCAGCTGGCCACCGTTGACCAGTCCCGTGAAGGTCTGGAAGACAAGAAAACTGTGTGGGAAGCCGTCTCGGATGGCTCGGACATTCTGCGGGTCGGCAATCTTGAAATGCCCTCGCGTGCCTATGTCGGACGCTTCAACTTTAAAGGCAACGACCAGCAAAAACGCGTGGGCGACCTGTCTGGCGGGGAACGGGGCCGCCTGCACCTTGCCCTGACCCTCAAGCAGGGGGGCAACGTGCTATTGCTGGACGAACCCTCCAACGACCTGGATGTCGAAACCCTGCGTGCGCTCGAAGAAGCCCTGCTGGCTTTTCCTGGCTGCGCCCTGGTCATTTCGCACGATCGCTGGTTCCTTGACCGGATCGCCACCCACATTCTGGCTTATGAAGGGGACTCTCAGGTGGTGCTGTTTGAAGGCAACTATGCTGAATACGAGGAAGACCACAAAAAACGGGTGGGCAACGACAGCCCCAAACGCATGAAATACAAACGCATTGACGCTTGAGGTAGCCATGAGTAATTCACCTTGGATCATTGATGTCACCGCCGAGAACTTCCAGCAGGTGATACTGGAAGGCTCGATGCGCCAGCCTGTTCTGATTGATTTCTGGGCTGAATGGTGTGCCCCCTGCAAGGCGCTGATGCCGGTGCTCACCAAGCTGGCAGAGGAGTACCAGGGCCAGTTTGTGTTGGCCAAAATCAACATTGAAGCCGAACAAGCACTGGCGGCCCAGTTTCAGGTTCGCAGCGTGCCCACCGTGATGCTGGTCGCCCAAGGGCAACTGGTGGATCACTTTACCGGTGCCAAGCCCGAAAGTGAGATCCGTGCGTTTCTGGCACCCCACCTGAGCAACCCGGTTGAGGATGCCAAAACCCAGATCCGCGAACTGCTTGGCGAGGGGCAGCTGGAAGCCGCGCAAATGCTATTGCAACAGGCTATCCAGGCCTGGCCAGAGGAAGTTGATCTACAGATTGATCTGGCCCGCGTGCTGATTCAGCAGGGGCAAACCGAGGATGCCAAAACTCTCCTGGATCAGTTACCCGAAGCAGACAAAGTCCGACCAGAGGTCAAGGGGTTAGTCGCGGGCCTGGCATTTGCGGACCAGGCCCCCTCGCCGGAAGTGCTCGCCCAACTGGCTGAGCGTGACGACAGTGAAGCGCGTTACCTCAAAGCCCTGGCTCATTTGGTTCAGGGGGAGTATGAACCTGCCGTGAGTCTGCTGATCAGTATCGTACGTGATGATAAAGGCTATGCCGAAGGTGCCGCCAACAAGACCCTGCTGCAGGTTTTTGCCCTGCTGGGTGAAACCAACCCGCTGGTGATCACCACACGGCGCAAGCTCTTTACGCTGATGTACTGAGTGCCTGCATTGCCTGATGCTGGGTCAGATGGACCTCACCGGTCATCTGATCCAGCAGTCGGCTGTACTGTAAACGATCCAGAACCGGACCTTTCAGCTCAGAAAAGTGCAGGCAAATCCCCTGCTCTTGCATCAACTGATTGAGCTGCTCCAGCATCTCCACCCCACTGGCGTCGATATGGTTGATGCCTGAGCCCATCAGAATCAGGTGCTGCACCTCCGGGCGACGCCCAACCTCAGCCAGAATACGCTGTTCAACTTCCTGCGCATTGGCAAACATCAGGCTTTCATCTATGCGTAACGTCAGGATATTTGGATGGGTTTCAACCTGATAACGCTGGAAGTTACGAAAATGCTCCGTGCCCGGCACCCGACCGACCACCGCGACATGAGGACGGCTGTTTTTAGCCAGCCACACACCCAGGGACATGACGATTCCAAGCATCAGACCAATCTCTAAACCGATGAACAGCACCCCTAAAAAAGTCACCACCCAGGTCCAGGCGTCGCCTCGGCTGTAGCGCCACAAATAAGGCAACTGACGCCAGTCGAACAGACTCATCACCGCCACAAACACCACGGCCGCCAGAAAGGCGATTGGCAGATAGTAGAGCCAGCCAGTGATCCACACCAAAGCCAGGGCCATGCCTAATCCGGTCAACAAGCCAGCCAAGGGCGTCACTGCTCCAGCATCCTGATTGATGGCCGTGCGCGACAGTCCTCCAGTCACCGGAAAAGCACCGCTCAAGCCGGATGCCAGGTTCGCCAGGCCCAGGCCCATCAATTCACGGTTACTATTCACCTGCTGGCGGCGGCGTGCGGCAAAGGTTCGGGCAATCGCGATCGACTCGGCAAAGCCGATCAGACTGATGATCATGGCCGCTGGAATCAGGGTGAGTACCAGCCCCCAGTCACCATCTGGCAGGACTAAACGCGGCAGATTCAACGGCAGCGCCCCGACAATGGCCACCCCCTGCTGATCCAGACGCAGAGTCGCCACCAGCACACAGGCCAGCACCAGCAAAACCACTGGCGCCATTTTACTGATCAGGGAGGCCTGATGTGTTTTAAAACCAAGACTCACTAGCGCGCGCACCAACCCCCAGCGGGACAGCGCCAGCAGCAAAACAAAACCCACGCCCAGGCCGAATGTCAGCCAGTGCAATTGATCCAGTTGGCGAAAAAGACTGCACAGAAGCGCCACCAAAGTACCGCTTTCAACCGCAATACCACTTAAGCCCTTAAGCTGTCCCAGCACGATGATCAGGGCTGCAGACGAGACAAAAGCCGACATCACCGGATGACTTAAAAAGTGCGCTAAAAACCCCATGCGCAAAAAACCCATGGCCAGCAAACAAACACCAGAAAGACTTGCCAGTAAAATCGCCAGGGTCAGGTATTCATCACTACCCGGCTGAGCTAAAGGACTCAGGGCAGAAAAGGTCAACAAAGAAGTGATCGCCACAGGACCGACCGCCAGCATACCGCTGGTGCCCAGCAGGGCATAAGCAATCGCTGGCAGAATACTGGCATACAGCCCGGTTTGCAGTGGCAGGCCGGCGAGCGCGGCATAGGCCAGACTCTGCGGAATCAACAACAAAGTCACGATCAAGGCAGCGGAGGCATCCTGGCGCAGCAAAGCCCAGGAATAAGCCTTGCGCCGCCAAAGCCCCCACAGCCCTTGATAAAGTGCAAGACCCGTGAGTGGTGGCGCAGGCTGACGGTCTTTCACAACAACCTCAGTCCTGCAATAAACGCTGGAAAAAGTCCGGCATGTCGTAACCGGCTTGCTTCAAGTGCTCCACCAGCGCGGCACCACTCATCTGATCTTTTTTGCTCAACGCCCATAGGCAGCCACAGCGGGCACCTGAACGACAAAAAGCCACCACTGGCCGAGGCGAGGCAGCTAATAAACGGCCAAATTCAACCCCCTGCTCATCTGTTACCGCACCGGAAATGACGGGCTGAAAGTGCCAGGTCATGCCCAGGGATTTTGCCTCTGCCTCCAGCTCAGCAGTGGGAGGCTGACCCGCTTCTTCCTGGTCAGGGCGATTAAAGATCAGAGTTTTAATGCCTTGCTTTGCCAAAGCACGAATTTGCTCAACCGTCAGCTGACCACAGGCGTCCAGATCTTTTTCTAAACGCCGCATTGGTGGCAGTTGTGTCATCTTGTTTGTTTCCTTGATTCAAAATTGATTGAGGGGCATTTTCAGATAACTCACCCCGTTGGTTTCTGGCGCTGGAAAGTGTCCACCACGCATATTCACCTGCACCGCCGGCAGCAATAACCGAGGCATTTCCAGGGTGGCATCTCTGGCTCGACGCAAGGCAACAAACTCAGCTTCCGTTGTCCTTGCCTGCACATGAATATTGTGTTTTTTCTGTTCAGCCACGCTGGTCAAATACTGGTATTCGCTGCGCGTTTCCGTCAAATAATCATGGCACAAATAAATCGCCATCGACTCAGGCAGCGCATAAAGGCGTTGGATTGACTGAAACAGGGTCTGTGCGCTGCCACCAGGAAAATCACAGCGAGCGGTGCCAAAGTCCGGCATGAACAAAGTATCACCGACAAACACGGCCTGGTCACCCACACGATAGCTGACGCAGGCGGGTGTATGCCCCGGCGTGTACATCACTGAGACACTCAACTGCCCGACCTGAAAGGTCTCACCCTCTGCAAACAAGTGATCAAACTGCTGGCCGTCACAATGAACCGCCTGCTCACA